>NZ_JBFTLG010000026.1:0-56496 GCF_056396305.1 Arthrobacter sp. 05T420
GCAACCTGGTCAATTCAACCAATTCAATACAATAAATTGGTATCAACAAACTTGGCACACTATTGAGTTCTCAAACAACAGACACACCCGGCACCACCACAACCACTACAGTCAAGGATCGCTCCGGAGCAACTTTTCAAACTTACCCGGCCGCTTCACCCTAGTCAAATCGGCGTTCCAAACTCAGCTTGCCATTGGCTTCTGGGTTTTTGTGGCCGTTCAACTCCGGGGAGCAGCGCGGAAATAAACTCTACCACCACTTCGCGTGGCTGACAAAGCAGCCTGGAAGAGGGTGCAGAAAAGCCCGGAATCACGCGGATTCCGGGCCTCTCACGGACCTACTTCGGCGCCACCCGCCCGGCTACCCGGGCGCTCCCCCTAGCCCAGCGGCTTGAAGTACGCCGCCCCGAGCGGAGGCAGGGTCACGACGAGTGCGGCCGGCTGCCCGTCGAGGGCGTCCTTCGTTGCAATCAGGGTGCCGGCGTTCTCCACCCCGGAACCGCCGTAGCTGGCGGCGTCGGTGTTGAGCACTTCCTGCCATTCGCCGGCCGCCGGAACACCCAGGAGATAGTCCGTGTGCGGGCCGCCGGAGAAGTTCACCGCGCAGACAAGCGGGTTGCCGTCCGCATCGCGGCGGATGAACGTCAGCACGTTGCGGTCCGAGTCTCCCCCGTTGATCCACTGGAAGCCTTCGGGTTGGTTGTCCTGCTCGTACAGGGCCGGCGTGGAACGGTAGAGCTCGTTGAGGTCCTTGGTCAGCAGCTGCATGCCCTTGTGTGCCGGGATGTCCGCCAGCCACCAGTCCAGGCCGTACTGCTCCGACCATTCCGCTTCCTGGCCGAATTCTGTGCCCATGAAGATCAGCTGCTTGCCCGGGTGGGCCCACTGGTAGCCCAGGAAGGCGCGCAGGTTTGCCAGCTGCTGCCACCGGTCACCGGGCATCTTGCGCAGCATGGAGCCCTTACCGTGCACAACTTCGTCGTGGCTGATCGGCAGGAGGAAGTTTTCCGTGAAGGCATAGACCATCGAGAACGTGATGGTGCCGTGGTGCCACCGGCGGTTGTACGGGTCCTCGGCCATGTACTTGAGCGAGTCGTGCATCCAGCCCATGTTCCACTTGAGGCCGAAGCCCAGGCCGCCGCCGCTCGTGGGGGCGGTGACGCCGGGGAATGCGGTGGATTCCTCGGCGATCATGACCGCGCCAGGGTGGGTCTTGTAGACGGTGGCGTTGACCTCCTGGAGGAAGGAGATCGCTTCTAGGTTCTCGCGGCCGCCATAGCGGTTTGGCTGCCATTGCCCCTCTTCGCGCGAGTAGTCGAGGTACAGCATGGAGGCGACGGCGTCCACGCGCAGTCCGTCGATGTGAAACTCCTCGAGCCAGTACAGCGCATTGGCCACCAGAAAGTTGCGCACCTCCGTGCGGCCGAAGTCGAAGATCAGCGTGCCCCAGTCCGGGTGTTCGCCCAGGTTCGGATCGGCGTGCTCGTAGAGGGCTTCGCCGTCGAACCGGGCCAGAGCCCATTCGTCCTTCGGGAAGTGCGCCGGGACCCAGTCAAGGAGGACGCCTATCCCGGCCTGGTGGAGTTCGTCGACGAGGTGGCGGAATTCGTCCGGGTGCCCGAAGCGCGAGGTCGGTGCGAAGTAGGAGGTGACCTGGTAGCCCCACGAGCCGCCGAAGGGGTGCTCGGCCACGGGCATGAATTCCACGTGGGTGAAGCCCAGCCACTTGACGTATTCGACCAGTTCCTTGGCCAGTTCCTTGTAGCCCAGTCCCACCCGCCACGAGCCGAGGTGGACCTCGTAGACGCTCATGGGCGAGTTGTGCGGATCGCGGGCAGCGCGGGCGTCCATCCACTCGGCGTCCTTGAAGACATAGGAGGGCTCAACCACGCGGGATGCCGTCAGCGGGGGGACCTCGGTCCCGAATGCCAGCGGGTCCGCCTTTTCCACCCAGTATCCATGCCGTGTCCGCAGTTCAAACTTATAGCACGCCCCTGCTACAACCCCCGGGATGAAGACTTCCCACACGCCGGTGGAACCCAGGGAGCGCATGGAGTGTTCGCGGCCGTCCCAGCCGTTGAAGTCGCCCTTGACGCGCACTGCCTGAGCGTTCGGGGCCCAGACGGCGAAGGACACACCGTCGACGTCGCCCAGCGAGGACTTGTAGTGCTGGACATGCGCGCCCAGCACATCCCACAGGCGTTCGTGCCGGCCCTCACCGATCAGGTGAAGGTCCACTTCGCCAATGGTCGGCAGGTAGCGGTAGGGCTCGTCCATGACCTGCGGCTCGTGGTCCTTGTACGTCACTTCGAGCCGGTAATCCGGCACGTGGCCGTGCTCGAGCGGTTCCATCACGGCCACCCACACGCCGCCCGATTCGTGCGTCATGGGCGTGGTGCCCGCCGACGTCACGACAGAAACTTCTTCCGCCAGGTGCTTGACCGTCCGGATCGTGACGTGGCCGTGGTCGTCAAGGTGGGCGCCCAGGACCGAGTGGGGCGCGTGGTGTTCGCCGCTGGAGACCCTCGCAAGGGTCTCGCCGTCCACGGGCAGTGGTGCGCCGGGCCGATCGATACGTGCTGATCCTGTCATTTTTATACCTTCCGCTGCGGCTTCGGCGGCGACGCCGGAACCTGTACTACCGAGGAGACGACGCGATGCATTCACCGGAATGGGGAGCCAGTCCGGCCTGTTCCTTAATTCGTAAATGACTTCGTAGAGGGCTTTGTCGAGCCACAGCGCCACAAAGAGCGGCGAGTCGCGGTCGATGCTGCCGGGGATGACTTCGGCGTAGCCGGCCAGGAAGGCCTCGGCGCAGTCATCCACCCAGGTTCCCGGCACCACGGCACCGGGATTTTCGCGGACGGCGGCGCCGGCGGCGTAGTCGAAGGACCGCAGCATGCCCACGACATCGCGAAGGGGGACGTCAGGGAAGTTGCGTTCCGAGATGGGGCGCAGAGGCTCGCCCTCGAAGTCGAGAATGGCCCAGCGCGGCGCGGCCCCGGGCTCGCCCGGGACGGTGCTGGCCGGGACAGTACTGGCCGGAACCTGCAGGATCTGCCCGAGATGGAGGTCGCCGTGGATCCGCTGGAGCGGTCCGGCACTGGTGCCTTCGAGCCGGCCGAGGAGAGCGTCCAGCGCTTCCTCGTACGGCCCGACGGCGTTGGACGCCTGGGCCCAGGACTCGCGGACACGCTGGGCTACTCCCGGAGCGATGTCCTGCCCCGGCACGGTTTCGGCGGCTGTACCCAGTGCCTCGGCAAGCCTCCGGTGCACGGTGGCTGTTGCGGCGCCCAGCGCGTGGGCTTCGGCTGTGAACCCGGTTCCCCGGCTGGCCGCGTCCACGGCGAGCCCCCAGGCATCGAGCCCACCGGCGAGGAATTCGTGCCCAACAGCGAGTTCGCCGCGGGCAGGTCGGGCGGCGCCCGACGGTTCCGTCCCGAGGGCGGCCGCCGGAGTCTCCCACTCACCGGTTACCCAGCCAAGGGTTGCCGGGACCTCCTCGGTGCGCCCTGCGGTCAGCGCCGCACCGATTTCAACCTCGGGGTTCTGGCCTTCCGAGAGCACACGGAAGAACTTCACGATGGCGGCCGAGCCGCCGTCGTCGACTATCACTGAACTGTTCGATTGCTCGCCGGCGAGCACCTTGACCTTGCCCGTCGCGAACGGCAGGCGGTAGCCGGACTCCACCAGGTGGCCGGTGGCATTCCCCGACGGCGTGCTCCCGCCGTGACGCATGAGCTCGAGCCAGGCGGCGACGAAGGCGGCGTCATGGACGCCGTCGTAGACCCACCGGTGCGCGGCATCAGCACGGCTGCCGGGAAGTTCGCCGATCAACGCGCGCTCTGCCCCCGGCAGGGGTTCCGGCCGGAAACTGAGCGGCACCTGGACGATGTCGGTCCGGCTGCCCCCGGGAGTGGGGTAGGACACCGCAACGAGCAACACCTCAAAGGCTGCCCCGCCGGGGACACCCTCGTCCGAGGCGGTCTCCAGGCGCAGGCTGCCCGCCGGCTCGAAGGTGAACTCGGCAGTCTTGACGGGGAACCATCGCTGGCGCGGAAGCCAGGCGCCAAGCAGTCCGCTCAAGGCTGGGGCAAGTGCTGGTCGAGTCATCTCAACCCTCAATGGACAGGACGGGCATCGCCTGCGTGAACGGTGATGCCGGGTTGGAGGCGGCGGACCGGATCCGCAGCCAGAAGAAATCGTGGCTGCCCAGGGTCAGCGTCAGGGTTCCGTCCTCGCCAATGCCCGGGAACGCCTGGCCGCCGAAGACATCCCGGAGGCCCCTGCCGGCAAAGCTTGGCACGCGCAGCGTGGTCGCCACGGGATGCTGGGAGAGGTTGAAGGCGCACAGAATGGTCTCAGCGTCCGCCCCGGCGGCGTTGCCTTCCGGGAGTTCACGCAGGTAAGCGAGGACGACGTCGTGGTCAGCCTCCACGTGCTTGAATCCGCCCAACCCGAAGGCGGGGTGGTTCTTGCGGACGCTCAGGATCTGCCGCGTCCAGCGCAGGAGTGAACCGGAATGGGCGGCCTCGGCCTCCACATTCGCCATGCTGTAGTTGTAGACCAGCGACTGGATCACTGGCAGGTACAGCTTGCCGGGGTCGGCGGCGGAGAACCCGGCGTTTCGGTCCGGGTTCCATTGCATCGGGGTGCGGACGGCGTCGCGGTCCTCGAGCCAGATGTTGTCCCCCATGCCGATCTCGTCCCCGTAGTACAGGAACGGGCTGCCCGGCAGGGACAGCAGCAGGGCATTGATGAGCTCAATTTCGGAGCGGGAGTTATCCAGCAGCGGAGCCAGCCTGCGTCGGATACCGATGTTGGCGCGCATGCGCGGATCCGGCGCGTACCAGCCGAGCATCGCGGCGCGCTCATCGGAGGTGACCATTTCCAGCGTCAGTTCGTCGTGGTTGCGCAAGAACGTTCCCCACTGGGCGCCTTCGGGGATGTCCGGCGTGTCCTTCATCGTCTCGATGATGGGGGCCGCCTTCTGGTCACGCAGCGCGTAGTAGAGGCGCGGCATGATCGGGAAGTGGAACGCCATGTGGCACTCCGGTTCCTCTTCGGTGCCGAAGTACTCCACCACCTCCGCGGGAGGCTGGTTGGCCTCAGCAATGATTACCCGGCCCGGATAGCTTTCATCGACCATCCGGCGCAACTGGCGCAGGAATTCGTGGGTCTGGGGCAGGTTCTCGCAGTTGGTGCCCTCTTCCTCGAACAGGTAGGGAATGGCGTCGGCCCGGAAGCCGTCGATGCCCTGGTCCAGCCAGAACCGCACGACGTCGAAGAGCGCGTCGATGACCTTGGGGTTCTCGAAGTTGAGGTCGGGCTGGTGGCTGAAGAACCGGTGCCAGAAGAACTGCCGGCGGATGGGGTCGAAGGTCCAGTTGGATTCCTCCGTGTCCACGAAGATGATGCGGGCGTCTTCATACTTCTCGTCCGTGTCGCTCCAGACATAGAAATCGCCGAACGGGCCGTCGGGGTCCTTGCGCGACTCCTGGAACCACGGGTGCTGGTCGGAGGTGTGGTTCAGCGGGAGGTCGATGATCACCCGGACGCCCCGGGCATGCGCCTCCGCCACGAGCCGTTTGAAGTCGCTGATGGTGCCAAACTCGTCCAGCACGGAGTTGTAGTCCGAGATGTCGTAGCCGCCGTCGCGCAGCGGTGACTGGAAGAACGGCGGGAGCCAGAGGCAGTCCACCCCCAGCCACTGCAGGTAGTCCAGCTTGTCGATCAGGCCGTGGAAATCGCCCGAGCCGTCTCCGTTGCCGTCGGCGAAGCCCCGGACGAGCACCTCGTAGAAGACCGCCTTGCGGTACCAGAGGGGATCGTGCTGGAGCCCTGGAGCGTTCAGTTCAAAGCTCCCCCTCGGGCTGAAGTGCTGGCTCGGGTTCTGCGGGCTGAAACTCACTGGCACTACCTCCGGATGCTAAGAACGTGAACGGGCTCGACGTGCGGGTCCAGGCGGACGTAGTTGTACTCCCCCCATTCCCAACTCTCGCCGGTCAGCAGGTCATCAACCATGAAGCGGCCGTTGTGGGTGAAGTTCTCCGGGTCCAGTTCCAGCGCCGGCAAATCCAGGGATACGGTGCTCTCCCGGGTGCCGTGCGGGTCCACGTTGACCACGACGATCAAGGTGTCCTTGGTCCCGTCCGGGAGGGTCTTGTGCTTGGAGTACACCACGGTGGAAGTGTCCGAGCTCTGGTGCACCGTCAGGTTCTGCAGGTCCCCGAGGGCCGGGTGCGCGCGGCGGATTGCGTTGAGCCGGGTCAGGTACGGAGCCAGGCTGCGTCCGGATTCGGCCGCCGCGTCCCATTCGCGGGACTTGTACTCAAACTTTTCGTTGTCGATGTACTCCTCGGCGCCGGGACGTGCCACGTGTTCGTAGAGCTCAAAGCCGGCGTAGACGCCCCAGATGGGGCTCGCCGTCGCGGCCAGGGCGGCACGGATCTTGAAGGCCGCCGGGCCGCCGAACTGCAGGTATTCGGTGAGGATGTCAGGGGTGTTGACGAAGAAATTCGGCCGGAAGTAGGCCGCCGATTCGTGGCTGACCTCCTGGAAGTACGTCTCCAGTTCCTCCTTGGTGTTCCGCCAGGTGAAGTACGTGTAGGACTGCTGGAAGCCGGCCCGGCCAAGAGCGTGCATCATGGCCGGGCGGGTGAATGCCTCGGCCAGGAACACGACGTCGGGGTGCTTCTTGTTGACCTTGGCGATCAGCCATTCCCAGAACCACACGGGTTTGGTGTGCGGATTATCCACCCGGAAGATCTTGACGCCGTGGCTAACCCAGAGCATCACGATCCGGAAAATTTCGTTGGACAGCCCGGCGGGGTCGTTGTCGAAATTCAGCGGGAAAATGTCCTGGTATTTCTTCGGCGGATTCTCCGCGTATGCAATAGTGCCATCGACGCGGGTGGTGAACCATTCCGGGTTGCTTTGCACCCATGGGTGGTCCGGCGCTGCCTGCAGCGCCAGGTCCAAGGCCACTTCCAGTCCCAGTTCGCCGGCCCGGGCCACGAAGGCGTCGAAGTCCTCGAAGGTGCCCAGATCCGGGTGGATGGCGTCATGGCCGCCCTCGTGGGACCCGATGGCCCACGGCGAGCCGGGATCGTGCGGCCCGGCGATCAGGGTGTTATTCGGTCCCTTGCGGTGCTGGACACCGATCGGGTGGATCGGCGGCATATAGATGATGTCAAAACCCATGGCGGCGACGGCGTCGAGGCGCCGCGCTGCCGTGCGGAAGTTACCGGAGGTCCATTCGCCCGTCTCGTGGTTGCGCACGGCGCCTTCGGAACGCGGAAAGAATTCGTACCAGGAGCCGGACCCGGCCAGCGCACGCTCCACCAGCAGCGGGTAGGGCTCTGAAACCGTCACAAATTCCCGGATGGGCTGGCGTTCCACCACGGCAGCGACGTCGGCGCCGAAGCCGGCGGCGAGGCGCTCCTCGGGTGACCGGGAAGTATCGGAGAGGACGACGACGGCCATCCGCAGCGTTCTGCGGTCACCGGAGGGGCGCGAGGCGTCCTCGGAGGCCTCCGCCAGCAGTGCGGCGCCTTCGGCCAGCATCAGCTCGACGTCGATCCCGGCCTCCACCTTGACCTCGGCGTTGTGGTGCCAGGTGCCGTAGCGGTCGTGCCAGGCTTCGATGACGAAGGACCAGTTGCCGGTGGCGGGCGGGGTCAGGAGGCCTTCCCAGCGGTCCGTGCCCATCCCTCGCGGTCCGCGCGGCGGGGCGAGGCGGACTCGCTGCCGCTCTTTGCCGCGGGGGTCGAGCAAAACGGCGCTGACGCCGAGCTGATCGTGTCCCTCCCGGAACGCAGTGGCTCCCACGACTATGGTTTGGCCCTCGACGGCTTTGGCGGGGAACTTTCCGCCCTCTACCGAAGGCTGCACGGCGGTGATCGGAAAGCGGCCAAATCGCAGGCCATCCGTGATCAGGGCCTTGGGCTTTTGCTTGGACACGGCACTGGTTCGCGAGTTATTTGTCACAGGCTCGACGTTATCTACAAAACGGCCAGAATGCTAAGCCCCCGAACCTTTTTGGGACGTTTCCGGTTCTGGCGGACCCATAACCGTCATTTACGGGAAAGAATCTTAAAGTCGTTCCGGGGCAACGACTTGTCCGTTAGTGTTTCGCTGGTGAAGGCAATCCGCAGATTTACTGTTCGAACCGTTCTCCCGGAGTCGATCCGGCCGCTGGCCCGGCTCGCCACCAATCTCCGGTGGTCCTGGCACCGGCCCACCCGGGAGCTTTTTGAGGGGCTCAACCCCGGGATCTGGGCGGAGAGCGCCCACGACCCCGTGACTTTCCTGGGCCTGGTCAGCCGGGAAGAGCTGCAGCGGCTCGCGGCGGACCAGGATGTGGTTCAGCGGGTCCATGCCGCGGCCGACGACCTCGACCGGTACCTGGAACAGCCGCGCTGGTACCAGGGCCTGGGCGACGGCGCCCCGGCATGCATCGCCTACTTCTCGCCCGAATTCGGCATCACCGAAGTCCTGCCCCAGTACTCCGGCGGCCTTGGCATCCTGGCCGGCGACCACCTGAAAGCGGCCTCGGATCTTGGCGTCCCGCTAATCGGCGTCGGTCTCCTCTACCAGGCCGGCTACTTTAAGCAGTCGCTCTCCCGGGACGCTTGGCAGCAGGAAACGTACCCGGTTCTCGACCCGGACGGTCTGCCCCTGACGCTCCTGCGCGAGGCCGCCCCGGACGGCAACGGCAAACCGATCCAGATCTCCCTGCCCCTCCCTCAGGGCCGCCGCCTGCTGGCGCACGTGTGGCGGGCCGACGTCGGGCGCGTTCCGCTGCTGCTTCTGGACTCCAACGTTCCGGGCAACGACGAAGCCGCCCGCGGCATCACCGACCGTCTGTACGGCGGCGGCGGTGACCACCGGCTCCAGCAGGAACTCCTGCTGGGCATGGGCGGGGTCAAGGCGCTGCGCGAGTTCCAGCGGCTCACGGGCGTCCCCGCGCCGGAGGTGTTCCACACCAACGAGGGCCACGCCGGGTTCCTTGGCGTCGAGCGGATCCAGGAATTGATGTCCGGCACGGCGCCGTTGAGCTGGGAGGAAGCTCTGGCCGCCGGGCGGGCGTCCACGGTCTTCACCACCCACACGCCGGTCCCCGCGGGGATCGACCGCTTCGAGATTTCCCAGATCCAGCACTTCTTCGAGGCCGGCCTCGCCCCGGACGTCCCCGTGGCAAAGATCCTGGACCTGGGCCGGGAAGACTTCGCTGACGGCAACCCGTTCGTGTTCAACATGGCCGTCATGGGACTGCGGCTGGCCCAGCGGGCCAACGGTGTGGCCAAACTGCACGGCGTAGTCTCCCGTGGAATGTTCTCCGCCCTGTGGCCGGGCTTCGACCACTCCGAAATCCCCATCACCTCCGTCACCAACGGCGTGCATGTCCCCACCTGGGTGGACCCCCGGATCTCGGCGTTGGCGCGGGACCAGTTCGGCGCCGAGGCGGAGGCGCAGGGCCGCTGGGACCTGGCGTACAACGTCACCGACGAGGACCTGTGGGCATTGCGGCGCGAGATGCGGGTGTCCCTGGTCGAAGATGTCCGGCGCCGGCTCCGGGCAGCCTGGAAGAAGCGCGGCGCGGCCGACGCCGAGCTGGCCTGGACGGACTCCGTCCTGGACCCGGACATCCTGACCATTGGCTTTGCCCGCCGCGTGCCGACGTACAAGCGGCTGACCCTGATGCTGCGGGACCCCGAGCGCCTCAAGGCGCTGCTGCTGCACAAGACGCACCCGATCCAGCTGGTCATAGCCGGGAAGTCGCACCCGGCCGACGACGCCGGCAAGAAAATGATCCAGGACCTGGTCCGGTTCACCGACGACCCCGCCGTGCGGCACCGGATCGCGTTCCTGCCCAACTACGACATCGCCATGGCCCGGACCCTGTTCCCCGGCTGCGATGTGTGGCTGAACAACCCGCTGCGCCCGCTGGAGGCCTGCGGAACGTCCGGCATGAAGGCTGCCCTGAACGGTTCGCTGAACCTCTCGG
The DNA here is from genome assembly GCF_056396305.1 of Arthrobacter sp. 05T420. Lineage (NCBI taxonomy): Bacteria > Bacillati > Actinomycetota > Actinomycetes > Micrococcales > Micrococcaceae > Arthrobacter > Arthrobacter sp. 05T420. The sequence continues at coordinate 10,010 of NZ_JBFTLG010000026.1, forward strand.
TCATGGACGGCTGGTGGGATGAGATGTACGACGGCGAGAACGGCTGGGCGATCCCGACCGCCAACAATGACGCCTCCCCGGAAGAACGTGACGACATCGAGGCGGCGGCACTGTACGAGCTGCTCGAGACGCAGGTGGCACCGCGGTTCTACGGGCTCACCGTGTCCGCCGAGGCCGGAGCCGCCGGACCGTCCCAGCCCGGCCCGCAGAAGGTTCCCACCCACTGGGTCTCCATGATCAAGCACACCATGTCCCACCTTGGGCCGGCGGTCTCCGCGGAACGGATGCTCCGGGACTACGTCAATGTGCTGTACCGGCCCGCCGCAATCGCGGGACGCCACGCCGTGGCGGACAACTACGCGCAGGCCAAGGCGCTGGCGGCGTGGACGTCCCGGATCCGGACCGCGTGGCCGCAGATCCAGGTGGAACACGTCGACTCTGTGGGGGTTTCCGAGGACCCGCAGATCGGCGATCTGCTGCAGGTCAATGCGTACGTTGCCCTGCGTGAGCTCTCCCCGGACGACGTCTATGTTGAAGTGGCCTACGGCCGGGCCGGGGACACGGACGAGCTGACGGACATCACGGTCGCGGAGCTGAAGGCCGCCGAGGACCTCGGCAAGGGCCGGCATCTCTTCAGCGGCACGCTGGTGATCGACCGTTCGGGGTCCTTCGGCTACACCGTGCGCGTGCTCCCCAAGAATGAGGCGCTGGCCTCCAAGGCGGAACTGGGCCTGATCGTCAACGCCTGATGTCCTCTAAAGGCAGACGGCGATGACGTCCAGGCTCTTGCCGGCATAGCCTTCGGCGTCCTGCAGCGTTTCGCAGATGACTGCAAACGAGAGATCTGCGCGGAAGGCGGCAGGCACCTGCCAGATGAAGGTGACAGGGGCCTCGCCGTCGTCCGTCACCGCATCCGCGACGTCGTGCAGCGAATCGTGCAGGGCATCCAGGTCGGTGCCGTACTCATCGGGAATGTCCAGAAGTTCGCCGAACCTGTCCAGGACCCCTTGCTTGGTATCAGCGGCGGGGACCACCAAGGCGCGGCGGCCGGCGTCGCCGATTTGGGCCGTGAGTTCTTCGATGGTCCAGGTCTCGGCCGAATAAATCTTCATGGGGTCCTTAATCTCGAAATAATTACGTGCGGTAGATATTGATCGTGTTGGCCTGGACGAGGTCCCGTTCACCGGAGGCAACGCGGGCGCCCTGACGCCGGTCATGGAGTTCGGAGGTGGTCACGCGAAGCTCGAAGAGCCGGTGCCCAGTTCCGTCCTCGTTCCTCAGCTGCGGCAACGTGACCTTGACATCGTCGGCGCCGCCGTTGACCACCACGAGGCCGTCCACGTGCCCATCGTCGGAGCCGAGCAGGAGCTGGATCACCCGGTGGCCGGGGTCATGCCACGTGTCCGCTGACATCGGCTTGCCGTCCACATCGAACCAGTGGAAGTAGGACTGCTTGTCTCGCGCAGGGTAATCATGCGGCTGGCTGGCCAGGAACTCCTTGCGTAGCCGGATGACGCGCTTGGTGGTGCGCAGCATCGCATGGGATTCCGTGGTGCTGGTCCAGTCGATCCAGGTAATCGCATTGTCCTGGCAGTAGGCGTTGTTGTTGCCGTGCTGGGTCCGGCCGATCTCGTCCCCGGCGGTGATCATGGGTACGCCTTGGGAAATCATCAGGCAGGCCATCAGGTTACGCCGGCTTTGGGCGCGCCTGGCGAGGATATCGACGTCTTCGGTGGGGCCCTCGAAGCCGTGGTTGTAGCTTCGATTGTCGCCGTGGCCGTCCCGGTTCTGCTCGCCGTTGGCCTCGTTGTGCTTGCGGTCGTAGGCGGTTAGGTCGGCCAGAGTGAAGCCATCGTGGGCTGTGATCAGGTTCAGCGAGGCAAGCCGGGTCCGGCCCGAGGACTCGAACAGCCGGGCGGAACCAGAGAGAGCGTCCGCGAGGCGCGCCACCGGACCGCCGCTACCGCCGCCGTCGATCGCGGCGCGGTCGGCGAGCCAGAAGCTGCGGACGGCGTCGCGGAAGTGGTCGTTCCAGTCCACCCACCCGGCCGGAAACCGGCCGGTCTGCCAGCCGCCGTAGCCGACGTCCCAGGGTTCGGCAATCAGCTTGACCCCGGACAGGACAGGATCGGCGCCCACCGCGACGAGGAAGGGGTGCCGCGGATCGAATTCGTTGGCGCTGTTCCGGCATAGCGTGACGGCCAGGTCGAAGCGGAAGCCGTCGATGTGGAACTCGCTCACCCAGTAGCGCAGGGAGTCCAGCACCAGCTGCACCACGCGGGGTTCGCCAAAGTTCAGGCTGTTGCCGCAGCCTGTGGTGTCCACATACTTGCCGTGGCCGTCGTTGCGGTAGTACTGCATCTCGCCCAGGCCGCGGAAGTTCAGGGTGGGACCGTCCGTGCCGCCCTCGGCGGTGTGGTTGTACACGACGTCGAGGATGACCTCGAGCCCGGCGGCGTGCAGCAGCTTGACCATGCCCTTGAACTCGTCCTGGACTGCGCGGGCACCGGCGGCCTGGGCGGCCGCGGTGGCGTAACCGGGGTGCGGGGCAAAGAAGGCGGCTGTGTTGTAGCCCCAGTAGTTCGTCAGCCCAAGCTGCTGCAGGTGAGGCTCGTCCACATGGAAATGGACGGGCAGCAGTTGGATGGCCGTGACACCCAGGGAGACCAGGTGCTCGATCATGGCCGGGTGGGCCATCCCGGCGTACGTCCCCTGCAGTTCCTCCGGAATATCCGGGTGCAGCTTCGTCTGGCCCTTCACGTGGGCCTCGTAGACGATCGTGTTGCGCCATGGGACGCGCGGGCTGCGGTCCAGCCCCCAGTCAAAGTCGTCGCCGACCCGGACGCTGGTGATCAGGCCCTCACGTTCGTCGACGCCCCGGCCATAGGGGTCCATCAGCAACGGTTGCTCGCCGACACCATCAAAATCTGTGGAGGGCATGGACAGCGGGAGGGCCTCGTGTTCCGGCGAAGCCCGGAAGCCGTAGCGCGAACCGGCGGGAATGCCCTCCACAATGCCGTGGTGCACGCCGTCGGTGTAATTGGGCAGGGTCTTTACCTGCCAGGTGCCCCCCGGTGCCTGATACGCAATCTCCAAGGTGGCCACGCCGGGCGCGTAGACGGCCACGTTGGCGCACTCACCCCGGGGATCGTCCACTGCCGGTGATCCGGTGTGCGGAGTGCTGATCCCCAGCGGAAACGCCCGCGAAGCGTCTACGGTGGAAGCGGTATCTATGTAAGACATAACCATTGCTTAAAGCTTAGCCGGGCCGGACAAGTGGCCCCCGTTTTCGTTTTCATGACGTTTTGCAGTGTACGGACCGCCGCACTGCATACTGTAATGAAGCGCCGACTTGGAGGTAAATGTGCGCGTTGCACTAGCCCAAATCATCACCGGCCGCGATCTGGCCGCGAACCTGGCCCTCGTGGACTCCTACGCGCGCCAGGCCAAGGCCGGCGGCGCGGACCTGGTGGTGTTCCCGGAAGCGACCATGCGGGCCTTCGGCAATTCGCTCCTGGACATCGCGGAACGGCTGGACGGTCCGTGGGCTGCCCGCGTGCGCGCCCTCGCCGCGGAACTCGGCATCGTGATCATCGCGGGCATGTTCACCCCTGGGACTGCCGGCAATGGCGCTAAGGTGCGCAACACCTTGCTGGTCACCGGCCCCGGCCTCGAGGCCAGCTACGACAAAATCCACCTGTTCGATGCCTTCGGTTTCGCCGAGTCGGACACGGTTGACGCCGGCACCGCCCCCGTCACCTTCGAGCTCGACGGCGTGACGTTCGGCCTCGCCACCTGCTACGACGTCCGTTTCCCGAACCTGTTCACGGAAAACGCGGATCGCGGTGCCGACGTGAACATTGTGTGCGCCTCGTGGGGATCGGGCCCCGGCAAGGCCGACCAGTGGAAGCTCCTGGCCCGTTCCCGCGCCCTGGACTCAACGACCTTTGTCCTCGCCTGTGGCCAGGGCGATCCCGCCAGCCAGGGCCTCCCGGTCAAGGGTTCCGCCCCTACCGGCGTCGGGCACTCCGTGGTGATCTCCCCCATGGGCGACATCCTGGGCCAGCTCGACGGCGCCCCGGGCCTGCTATTCACCGACCTCGACACCGCCGCCGTCAAGGAAGCCCGCGCCAAACTCCCGGTCCTAGCCAACCGGCATAAGTTCTAAGCCGCCCGATTTTCTAGGCCGAGGCGTCTGGTTGTGGTCACCACTTTTCTGGTCACCACCCGCGGACACCGGTGCCCTGCCGTCGCTTAGACACCTCCCGACGCCTACTTCGGCCGCTGGGCGGCCTCATCCGGCTCTGGTCGGCGATGCGCTCCTTTGCAGGACCCCGGCGCCCGCTCGAATTCAGCCCACCCCGCGCTGTAGTACTTAGAGGACCAACGGCGCTCCCGACCGACGGCAAAACGCCACCACGACAAGCAAGTAGCCGAGGGACGATGCCAACAGCAACGCGGGGTCAGATCGCGCCCATCCGAGGCCTCAGGATGGGCGCGAAGTGACCCCGCGTTGCTGTTGGCCGTTTTCGCGTTAAACGGCGACGCTCCCCCACGAGATGTGAGGGAGCGTTCCGTACGGCGCGAAAGGTGACATAGCCCCAACGAAGCTGGGACTACTCCGCGGCGCGCTGGCGGGAGATTTCGTAGAGGGAGATGCCCACTGCCATGGAGGCGTTCAAGGATTCCATGGCGGAGTCGATCGGGATCGAGACGATCTGGTCGCAGTTTTCGCGGACCAGGCGGCTCAAGCCCTTGCCCTCAGACCCTACGACGATGCATACCGGTTCGGTGGCCAGGGCGAGTGCGGGCAGCGAGACGTCGCCGTCGCCGTCGAGGCCCAGGACGTAAATGCCCATGTTCTTGAAGGCCTTGAGCGTGTTGTTCAGGTTGGCCGCGCGTGCGACGGGGACGCGGACCGCCGCGCCGGCGCTGGTCTTCCAGGCTGAGGCGGTGACGCCAACGGAGCGGCGCTCCGGGACGATGACGCCGTGGCCGCTGAAGGCCGAGACGGAGCGGATGATCGCGCCCAAGTTGCGGGGATCGGTGATGCCGTCGAGGGCAACGAAGAGCGGAGCGTTGGATACGTGGCCCTTTTTCCAGGACTCCAGAGTTTCCTCGGCGAGCTCGTAGGCGTCCTGGTACTCGTACGGCGGGATTTGCAGCACGAGGCCCTGGTGGATGGCGTCGTCGGTCATGCGATCGAGCTCGGGCTTGCCGGTTTCCATCAGCGGGATGCCGCGTTCGGCGGCGAGCTTCAGGGATTCCTTGACGCGGTCGTCCATTTCGATGCGGACGGCGACGTGCAGGGCCTTGGCCGGGATGCCGGCGCGCAGGGCTTCGACCACGGAGTTGCGTCCGGTGACAACTTCTTCCGTGGCGCGACCCTTGGGACCGGAGCGGCCGGTGCGGGCGGCGGCGCTGGTAGTGCGGCTGCCACTGGCGCGCTTGGCCTCGGATCGCTCCGAGAGCTGCTTGTTCTTGAACGCCTTGTGATAGGGGCGGTCCTCCGCCTTCGGCGTGGGGCCCTTGCCCTCAAGTGCCTTGCGACCGTGACCGCCGGTTCCGACGGAGGGGCCCTTCTTCAATTTGACCGAGCGGCGACCGTTGTTGGCCATGAGTTTCACCCTTTAAATACGCGATTCGTTGATAAGTCTGACCTCCAGTCTACTGACTCGAGTAAAATCCTCGACCGGAGGGGACGACGGCGGCTCGCTTCACCGGCCGCCGGCAACGAGGTTCAGCCGCGCTTGAGGCTCCAGCTCGCCCCGTCCGGACCGTCTTCAACCACGACGCCGGCTGCGGTCAGGGTGTCCCGGATGGCGTCGGACGCCGCCCAGTCTTTGGCTGCCCGGGCGTCTGCACGCGCCGCCAGCTGCGCCTCGACCAGGACGCCGAGGGCGGTGTTGGCGTGTTCGTCGGCCGCCGGCGTCGTGGTGGCGTTGAGGCCGAGGACCTCCACCATGGCGGTGACGCTCGCGAGTGCCTGCCCCGCGGCGTCGAGGTCCCCGTCGGTGAGGGCCGTGTTGCCGGCCCGGACGGTTTCGTGGAGCGCCGCCAGGGCCTGCGGGACGTTCAGGTCATCGTCCATGGCCGAAGCAAAAGCCTCCGGGACGGAAGCTGCGGACGTCTCCGTTCCCGCGTCGGGGAGGATCCGGCCGGCACGGGTGAGGAAGCCGTCGATCCGTTCGACGGCGGCGGCGGCCTCCTGCAGCGACGTCGGCTGATAGTCCAGAACCGAGCGGTACTGTGCCTGCCCGAGGTAATACCGGACAACGCGCGGAGGGGCGAGTTCGAGCATTTCCGCCGGGCTGACGGTGTTGCCGATGGACTTGGACATCTTCTCGCCGGCATAGGTGACCATGCCGTTGTGCATCCAGAAGTTGGCGAACCCGTGGCCGGCCGCCTGGGACTGTGCCATTTCGTTCTCGTGGTGCGGGAAGCGCAGGTCCAGTCCGCCGCCGTGGATGTCGAACTCGGTGCCGAGGTACTTGGTGACCATCGCGGAGCATTCGAGGTGCCAGCCCGGGCGGCCGGGGCCCCACGGGGAGGCCCAGCTCGCGGTCGTCGGTTCCCCGTCCTTGTAGCCCTTCCACAGCGCGAAGTCCCGGGGGTCCTTCTTGCCGCGCGGGTCCGCGTCCGGGGCACCCTGCATGTCGTCGAGTTTTTGCCGCGTCAGCGTGCCGTACTTGGACCAGGAACGCACGTCGAAGTAGACGTCGCCGGAGTCGTCGAGGGCCGGGTAGGCGTGGCCGCGGTCGATCAGCTGCTGGATGAGGGCGTGCATTTCCGGGATATGGCCGGTGGCGCGGGGCTCATAGGTGGGGCGGGAGACGCCCAGGGTGTCGTAGGCCTTGAGGAATTCCTGCTCGTAGCGGTAGGCCAGGGCCCACCATTCCTCGTTGCGCAGCGCACCGGGCTCGTCCTCAAAATCGGGGTCGAAGGACGCGGCGGACTTGGCGAGGATTTTGTCGTCGATGTCGGTGACGTTGCGGACCGCCGTCACACGGAAGCCGCGGTACTGCAGCCAGCGGGTCAGCTGGTCGAAGGCGATGGCCGAGCGGATGTGGCCGACGTGTGGCATGCCCTGCACGGTGGCTCCGCAGTAGTACAGGCTCACGTTGCCAGGTACCAGGGGGACGAAGTCGCGGACTTCGGCGGATGCAGTGTCGTAAAAGCGCAGGGTCACCGCTCCAGATTAGCCGATGGCGCTCCGCGGCCTTACCCGCGGCATGACCTACGGCTTACCAGCGGCTATACCGGCTGGCGACAGGCCCGGAGTCCGGGGAGCCTCCGGTCCGGCAGCCTACTTGCAGTATTGCCCAATCTTGTTGATCTGCTCCGTGAGCTTGGCTGTCTGTTCGGCGGTCTTGGTTCCCGTGGGGCTCGTCGCAACCTGCTTCATGACGTCGGCCATCTGCTGGATGGGGGCGCCCACTTCCGGCGCCACCTTGTCAGCAACTTCCTGGTAATGCTGGCCAATCTGGGCGGCCTGCTCCTTCGCGCTCCCGGAGGGCACGAAGGTGTCGGTGTTGAGGAATTTGCAGCTCTCCTCGACACTCATCTTTGGTGTGGCATTGGGTGCCGTCGTCGAGCCGGCACAGCCACTCAGCATGGTCCCTGCCACGAGTACGACGGCGGTCAACAGCTTTTTCACGGCGGGTCTCCTGGCGATTCGGAACGGGAGGTAACGGTCGGGTCTTGCCCCTCAAGCGTAGGGGACCGGGGCCGCCCGTATTCAAAGTGATTAGGCTGCGGTGGCTAGCCGGCCGGGTAGACGAGCGCTGTTGCGACGGCCGAGATCCCCTCGCCCCGGCCGGTAAATCCGAGCCCGTCGCTCGTGGTTGCCGTGACGCTGACCGGCGCTGCGGCAGCGTCGCTGAGGACCCGCTGGGATTCCTCCCGCCGCGGGCCGAATTTGGGCCGGTTGGCCACGAACTGAACGGCGATATTGCCGATTTCAAACCCGTGGGCGCGAACAATCCTGGCGGCCTCGGCCAGCAGGGTCACGCCGGACGCTCCGGCATACTCGGGCCGGTCCGTACCGAAATGCGTGCCGAGGTCCCCGATCCCGCAGGCCGAGAAAAGCGCGTCGGCTGCGGCGTGCGCCACGGGGTCGCCGTCGGAGTGGCCGGAGAGTCCCCGTTCCCCCTCCCAGAAGAGGCCACCGAGCCACAACGGCTGCGGCTTGTCGTCTGCGGCGAAGGCATGGACATCGATCCCGATCCCGGTCCTGGGGATCAAGTGCGCGTTGGTGGACATGCTCATCCCTCCACCCAGCGCACACCCAGGGGGCCCTCGAGGAGCCCTTCGGCCAGAATCAGGTCCAGGGGCGTGGTGATCTTCAGCGACTGGCTGGCGCCGCGCACGGCGTGGACGGGGACACCGATCAGCTCCACGAGCATGGCATCGTCCGTGACGAGGGCGGCCTGGCCGGCGTCGAACCCCGCGGCAGCCTCGTGGGCGCGTTTGAGGGTGGCGAAGGCGAACCCCTGCGGCGTCTGCACGGCACGGAGCGACTCCCGCGGCGCCGTCCCGGTGACCAGCTCGGGGGCCACCGCTGCGCCGTCGCCGGTGGTCGGCTCGACGGTCTTGACCGTGTCGACCACCGGAATCACCGGAATGACGGCCGAGGCACCGGCGCCAAGCGCCGCTGCCACCCGGTGAAAAACGGCCTCTGGCACCAATGCCCGGGCGGCATCGTGGACCAGAACTGATTCAGTATCAGGCAGGAGGGCGGCCATCGCGGCGCGGACTGAATCGGCGCGGTTCGCACCGCCGTCGACCACTGTGACGACCGGGACCTGGACGCCGTGGCCCGGCGCCGTGAGGCCGTGCACCGCCTCAAGCTCTTGCGCGAAGGCCTCGCACAGCGCCCGCAGCTCGGTGTCCCCCGGGGGGATCGCAACGCAGATCTGCTGCGCGATCCCGGCGGCTGCAACGCCGCGCAGGGCGTGGGTGAGGATGCTGTCCCCGCCTAGAGGCACTTTTGCTTTCGGCATGCCATAGCCCAGCCGCTGGCCGGAACCGGCGGCCACAACAATGACCGCGGTGGTGGGACCGGCTGGTGACGTATTCGTCGGTGCAGTATCCATGCGCACAAGACTACGTCCCCGCGCCTTCGACTATCCCGTCGCCCTGTCAGTTGTGGCTGCGACCATATGACCCTGCCACGCTCAGAGGGACCCCGAGTGATAGCGCAACCGGGGGCGGCGGTTGAAAAAAGGCAAAAAGAAGCCCCGGCGGCCGGAGGCCACCGGGGTTCGATTCTTATCTGCGCCGGCCCTGCTGGGGCCGGCCCTGTGCTAGGAAGCCAGGACCTCGTCGAGAACGCTTGCGGCCTTCTCTTCATCAGTCTTCTCAGCCAGTGCCAGTTCCGAAATCAGGATCTGGCGGGCCTTGGCCAGCATGCGCTTCTCTCCGGCGGAGAGACCCCGGTCGTGATCACGGCGCCAGAGGTCGCGGACGACCTCTGCTACCTTGATGACGTCACCGGAAGCAAGCTTTTCCAGGTTTGCCTTGTAACGACGTGACCAGTTGGTGGGTTCCTCAGTGAACTCGGCCCGCAGCACATCGAACACGTGCTCCAAGCCTTCTTTGCCCACTACGTCCCGAACCCCAACCAGGTCAACGTTTTCTGCTGGAACTTCAATGGTCAGATCACCCTGAGCCACCTTGAGCTTGAGATACATCTTCTCTTCGCCCTTGACAGTGCGCATCTTGATTTCTTCAATTTTCGCTGCACCGTGGTGAGGGTAAACTACTGTCTCGCCGACCTCAAAAACCATGTGGACATTCCCCTTTCCCGCAGACCAGTTTATCACGATTAAGGCATACAACTGGCATCGAAAGGTGCCGAGAACCGCATGAATCCGGGGAAAATGGCCTCAATCGACCCCCCCAAACCCCTTGACGAATGCGGATAATAGTGCCTTTGGCCTTAACTGCCAAGAGGTTTCCGGCCCCCGCCAAGCGAGCTCCGGCCGCGGGGAGTGGCACGCGTCTGCGCGCTTATGTGTAGGCGCCGAGTCCTTGTTTGAGGCCGATTGCGGATAGGCTATGGCTGAATAATGTTCCAAGACTCTCAAGGAGTGCGTGACGTGCGTTTCACTGCGATGAACCGGGGCCAGCGCGGCAAGCTGGCAATGGCTACGGCTGCACTGGGCATTGGCCTGCTGTCCGTGACCGGCTGTGGCTACATCAACCCCCAGCAGACCTCGGAGCAGTACTCGGCATCCGACGGAACCCGCACTGATCTCGGAGCGCTGGAGCTGCGCAACTTCATCATCATCGCCGACGGCGAGGACAAGCCGGGCCGCGTGATCGGCGCCGTGTACAACACGTCCTCCAAGGACGTTGTGCTGACCATCAAGGGCGCGGCGGGATCGCAGGCCGAAGTTCCGGTCAAGCAGAAGTCCTACACCCTGCTCAACGACTCCACCGCCCCGGCGATCCTGAGCGCCGCCGGCGCCAAGCCGGGATCCGTGGCCGAGGTGACCATCTCCGAGGACGGCACCAGCCAGGACGCCAAGTTCAAGGTTCCGGTCATGGACGGCACGATCGCCGACTACAAGAAGTACCTGCCGACGCCGGAGCCCACCGCCACGGACGCGGCGACGTCGCCTGAGACGGCACCTGCGGCCGAGACGCCCACGCCGAGCAGCACTGCCGGCCACTAGCTTCAACTGGATCCAACGCAAAAGGAGGGACACCTGCGGGTGCCCCTCCTTTTGCATGTCGGCTGGATGTAGCTGCCTGGTCTTAGACGTGCCCGGGACCTTCAGCTGCCCGGCCAGGCCGCCGGGCAGCTGAACTCCGGCTTTAGGGCTCGAACTTGTAACCCAGCCCGCGAACGGTAATCAGGTAACGCGGCGCGGAGGCATCCGGTTCGATCTTGCTGCGCAGCCGCTTGACGTGGACGTCGAGGGTCTTGGTGTCCCCCACATAGTCGGAGCCCCAGACCCTGTCGATCAGCTGACCGCGGGTCAGGACCCGGCCGGAGTTCCGCAGCAGCATTTCCAGCAGCTCGAACTCCTTGAGCGGCAAGGCGATCTGCTCGCCCCCGACGCTGACCACGTGGCGTTCGATGTCCATCCGGACCGGACCGGCCTGCACCGTACTGGAGACGAGTTCCTCCGGTTCGCTCTGGCGCCGCAGGACGGCGCGGACCCGGGCCACGAGCTCCCGCGAGGAGTAGGGCTTGGTGACGTAGTCGTCGGCTCCCAGCTCCAGCCCTACCACCTTGTCGATTTCCGAGTCCTTGGCGGTCAGCATGATCACGGGCACGCCGGAGCGCTGCCGGAGTTGGCGGCAGACCTCGGTGCCCGACTGGCCCGGCAGCTGCAGGTCCAGGAGGACGAGGTCGGCGCCGTTGCGGTCGAATTCGGTGATGGCGTCCAGTCCGTTGTCCACCACCTCGACCTCAAAGCCTTCTTTACCCAACAGATAGGACAGGGGGTCGCTGAAGGACTCCTCGTCCTCGACAATCAGAATCCGGCTCAAGCGGTAGCTCCTTGCTCATGGACGCCGGCGGCGTCACGTCGTTGCGGTCTGGGGTCCCGACCGGAAGTGTGGGCAGCGGGCTTGCCGGCGTCGGAAGCGTCGCCGTCGTCCTGCCCTTCCATCTCGGGAAGTCGAATGGTGAACGTGGAACCCTGGCCGGGCTGGGACCACAGGGTCACCTCGCCGCCGTGGTTGGAAATGACGTGCTTGACGATGCTCAGGCCAAGCCCCGTGCCTCCGGTCTGACGGGACCGGGCGGCATCCACCCGGTAGAAGCGCTCGAAGACACGCTCCTGGTCCTCGGCGCTGAGCCCGTCGCCCTGGTCCGTCACCGAGACCCCCACGAGGCCGTCCTTGACCCGGATGCCCACTCCAACCTTGGTGTTCTCCGGCGAGTACCGGATGGCGTTGTCGATCAGGTTGCGCAGGGCGGTCACGAGGAGGTCCTGGTCGCCGTAGACCATGGCATCAGCGTGCCGGCCAACCACCAGCTGGATGTTCTTGCTCTCGGCCGGCAGCTGGGAGCGGTCCACGGCCTCGTTGACCACCGTATTGATGTCCACCGGGCGGCCCTGCTGCGCAACGTTGGCGCCCTGAAGACGGGAGAGCTCAATGATGTCCTGCACCAGGGCCGCAAGCCGGGTCGATTCCTTGTGCATGCGCTTGGCGAACCGCTTAACCGCTTCGGGGTCGTCAGCGGACGATTCGAGTGCCTCAGCCAGGAGGGAGATCGCCCCAACGGGTGTCTTCAGTTCGTGGGAGACGTTCGCGACAAAGTCGTTGCGGACTTCCTCGGTGCGGGTGAGTTCGGTCCGGTCATCGGCCAGCAGCAGGATGTATTCCTCCGTAATGACGGCTGCCCGGACCTGGACAATAATCGTTCCCTGGCCGAGCGGGCCGCGCGGCAGCTCCAGTTGCTTTTCGAGGATGACACCGTCCCGCCGCACCTTGGCCGTCAGTTCCAGCAGCTGCTGGTGCACCACTGTGTGCCCGCGGACCAGACCGTAGGCATAGGCGGCGGGGCTGGCGCGGACCACGCCGTCGATCGCATCCACCACCACAAAAGCGCGGCCGAGGACGGCCAGCACCTCCGCGGCGCCCTCGGGCAGGGAGGGGTCGTCGACGTCGACGTCGACAATGTGCCGCTGCTGCTCACTCACCCGGAACGCGAGAACGCCGAACATGCCAAACGAGAGGCCGATCAGGCCGGCGATCACGCCGATGAGCATTGGATCCACGGCTCCAGCTTATGCCGTGCCACGGGGCCGAAACCGAAATCTCCTGCGATTCGGGCCCCGGTTCAGCTAACGTTCACCTATTGGGGCGTAACAGTTCACCGGATACTGAAAGAGTTGAGCGTTGGAGCGCCGGTAGGTGAACCGAAATAGGCCCGCCACTTCGATTGCAGGCAATATTTCCGAGGAAAGGACGCACACGTGCGTAAGGTTTTTCAGGAGGAGCTCGCCCAGGTAAGGGAACAGCTCGTCGAGATCTCAACGCTGGTCACAGAGGCCATCGACAAGGCCACGACAGCCTTCGAAGGCGCCGACATCGACCTCGCCGAGGACGTGATTGCCGCCGATGCCCGCATCGACTTCCTGCAGAACAGCCTCGACGAGCGCGCCATCGACATCCTTGCCCTTCAGGGTCCGGTGGCGAGCGATCTGCGCATGCTGGTCGGTTCGCTCCGGATGAGCGCCTCGCTGGAGCGCATGGGTGACCTCGCCCGCCACCTGGCCCAGCTGGCGCGTCTGCGTTACCCGGCGTCGGTGGTCCCGGACCAGCTGCGCGAGACTTTCAAGAGCTTCGCGGAGCAGGACCTGCTGATCGCCCAGAAGCTCACGGAACTGCTGGCCACCCGCGACCTTGGCGTGGCACGGGAGATCATGAAGGCCAACAGCGCCGTCAACGACCTGCACCTGAGCGTTTTCAAGGCGATCGCGCGCAGCGACTGGCAGGAGTCGCCGGCCACCACTGTGGACGTTGCCCTGGCCAGCCGCTACTTTGAGCGCTTCGCCGACCACGGCGTCTCCGTTGCCCAGAAGGTCACCTACCTGGTCACCGGAGCGTGGCAGCCGAACACTACCGAGCACATCTGACGCCGGCTGCGCGCTGACGCAACTGCACTGACGCAACTGCACTGATACAACGACGGCGTCCGGTCACCTTGGGGGTGGCCGGACGCCGTCGTTTGTTCTTGCGCTTTATGCCTCGCGCTTGCTTTTGCTTCTTGCCCTGCCGTGCCGCCTACTTCTTGCCCTGGTTGGCGACTGCCTGGATGGCCTCGGCCGCGGCCTCAGGGTCGAGGTAGGTGCCGCCCGGGTTCAGCGGCTTGAAGTCCTCATCCAGTTCGTAGACCAGCGGGATGCCGGTGGGGATGTTCAGGCCGGCGATGGCCTCGTCGCTGATCCCGTCGAGGTGCTTAACGAGGGCGCGGAGCGAGTTGCCGTGGGCTGTGACCAGGACGGTCTTCCCGGCCTTGAGGTCTTCCTTGATGTCCGATTCCCAGTACGGCATGAGTCGGATCAGGACATCCTTGAGGCATTCGGTGCGCGGGATGGCGTCACCAAGGTCTGCGTAGCGCGGGTCCCCCACCTGGGAGAACTCGGAATCGTCGGCCAGGGGCGGCGGCGGGGTGTCGTAGGACCGGCGCCACAGCATGAACTGCTCCTCGCCGAATTCGGCGAGGGTCTGAGCCTTGTCCTTGCCCTGCAGTGCGCCGTAGTGGCGCTCGTTGAGCCGCCAGTCGCGCTTGACGTCGATCCAGCCGCGGTCGGCCACTTCGAGGGTCATGTTCGCCGTGTTGATGGCCCGCTTCAACCGCGAGGTGTAGAGGATGTCGGGGAGGATGTTGTTCTCCACGAGCAGCTCGCCGCCGCGTACGGCCTCGGCACGGCCCTGGTCATTGAGGTCGACGTCCACCCAGCCGGTGAAGAGGTTCTTGGCATTCCAGTCGCTGTGGCCGTGGCGCAGCAGAATCAGCTTGTAAGTCATGGTTTTTATCCTAGCCGAGCGGTTGGCGGCGGTGCCGTGCGTTACACGGCGTGCGCTTCACCACAACGCGGGGTCACATCGCGCCCATCCCGCGGCCTGTAATGGGCCGCAAGTGACCCCGCGTTGGAGGGTAGGAGTGCGTTGGAGGATAGGCTTGGCCGGTGGTGCAGAAGGCTGAACGGGTGCTGTCCCCCCGGAACCAGGGCGGAACGAGAAGCGGCGCGCGTGGTGGCAGGCCCGTGGGCAACGTGACCCGTGGAACCACGAACCCCAACCGGATGCGACGGGTGGACCGCTGGCTGACCGGGCCGCAGGCCTGGCGGCTGCGCGCTGCGGCCCATCCCCTCGCCGTCGACCTCGGCTACGGCGCCTCGCCGGCCACCGCCGTCGAACTCTTCGAACGCCTCGCCGCGGTCCGCACGGATATGCAGGTGGTGGGCATCGAAATCGAACCGGAGCGTGTCCGGCAGGCCCAGGCACTGGAACGGCCCGGCCTGATGTTCCAGCTGGGCGGCTTCGAACTGCCAGTGACCGGAAATCCCGTGCTGGTCCGCGCCTTCAACGTGCTGCGGCAGTACGAGGAAGCCGACGTGCCGGGCATCTGGCGGCTGGTGCAGGACCGTCTCGCGCCGGGCGGGCTGTTCATCGACGGCACGTGCGATGAAATCGGGCGGCGCTCCGCCTGGGTGGCGCTCGACGTCGAGCGGCCGCTGAGCTTGAGCTTATCCATGCGGTTCGGCGCCTTCGCTCTGCCCTCCGACGTGGCCGAAAGGCTGCCAAAAGCCCTGATCCACCGCAATGTGCCCGGCGAGAAAATTCACGCCTACCTGCAGGCGATGGACAAAGCCTGGCTGGACGCGGCGCCGCTGGCGTCGTTCGGCAGCCGGCAGCGCTTTACAGCAATGTGCCGTGCGCTGCTCGACGCCGGCTGGCCCATCCAGGACGGCCCGTCCCGCTGGCGGCTGGGCGAAGTGACGGTCGGCTGGGAAGCCGTGGCGCCAAGGACTTAGCTTGTGCGCTTAGGGCCCACGCCGGCAGGGTTCCCAAAGCGAGCTTGCGAGCTTAGGGGCGGCGGGTGGGCCCACGCCGGCAGGGTTCCCAAAGCGAGCTTGCGAGCTTTAGGGAGCCGGCGGGGACTACCAGGGGCCGTAGGGGCCCATGTTGCGGCCGCGGCCGGCGTCTTTGACCGCGGGACGGACGTCGGCAAGGTACACGGACGCGGCCGTCACGGCCGCAAGGCCGAAAATGCCGAGCGAACCGGCGCCGCCGCCGCTGCCAAGCTGCGCGAGCAGGGAGAATAGGCCCACGGCGAACGCGCCGCCGGTCAGGGCCAGCCAGAAGGTCTTGGTCCGCTTCGATACGGCCTCGAACGCGTTGGCCTTGTGCCGGAGGCAGTCGAAAAACGCCCATGCCTCCAGGGCAAAGGCCACGACGGCCAGGACCAGGTAAACCCCGGATTCGACAAAGTAAATGAGTATGCGTCCGTCCACTCCCCCAGCCTAGCCGTCCAGCGAGCGCAATGCCTGTTCCAAATCGGCCCAAAGGTCTTCGACGTTCTCAATGCCCACGCTCATCCGGACCAGATTCTCCGGCACGCTCTCCGGCTCGGCGGTGTGCCGGCGGCGGCGTTCGATCAGGGATTCCACCCCGCCCAGCGACGTGGCGGGGAGCCAGAGGCGCAGGGCGCGGATCATCCGGTCCGCGGCTTCCGCGCCGCTGCTGCCACTGTCCTGCCCAACTACCGGAGCCACCTCAATGCACAGGATGGACCCGAACCCCTTCATCTGCTCCTTGGCCCGCACGTGGCCAGGGTCCGAGGCCAGGCCGGGAAAGCGGATGCCGGCAACCCGCGGATGGCCGTTGAGCCTTTCGGCCAGGACCTGGGCCGACGCCTGCGAACGCTCGATCCGCAGCGCCAGGGTCCGGAGCCCGCGGAGCGCCAGCCACGCCTCGAATGGTCCGGCGATCCCGCCGTGGATGGTGCGGTGGTGCAGCAAGGCGGCGCGGAGATCGGCGTCGGAGGTGACCAGCGCACCGAGCACGACGTCGGAATGGCCGGAGAGGTATTTGGTCACCGAATGCAGCACGACGTCGGAGCCCAGGCTCAGGGGCTGCTGCACCAAGGGCGTGGAAAAGGTGTTGTCGGTGACGACGATCGCGCCGGCCTCATGCGCCGCGGCGGTCAGGGCCCGTATGTCCGCGACGCCGAGCATGGGGTTGGTGGGACTCTCCAGCCACAGCATGCTGGCGGCGCGTCCGCCGGCCGGGGCAAGTGCGGCCACGACGGCGTCGGTGTCCGCGATATCCACAGTCCGCAATTCGAGGAAGCCCTTGGCGGCCAGTTCGGTGGCCATGGTGACCGAGCCCGCGTAGCTGTGCGACGGCATCACGAGCACGCCCTGGGCAGGCACCAGGGACAGGGCCGAACTCACGGCGGCGAGTCCCGAGGCGTAAAGCAGGCCCGGCAGGTCCGCGCCTTCCAGCCGAGCCAGCGCCTCTTCGAAGGGGTCCCACGTGGGATTGGAATACCGGCCGTAGCCGCGGTCGCCATCTCCCAGCGGCCCAGTGCCAAAGTAGGTCGAGGACAGCACTAGCGGCGGGTTGACCGGTTCGTCGCGGGTGCGCGGCGGGCGCCCTGCCGCCACAACCAGGGAATCCGGCGAAAGCGTGGCGGCCTGCTCTTCAGAAAGACTCATGGGGACAGGGTACGTTGGCGCCCCGCAGGGTACCCAGCCGTTACGCCGGACACGGAAGTGTCGGTGATTGTCGGTACTCTTGAACAGTGACTACCCAGAGCCCCGGAGCGTCCCCTCAACAGTTGCCAGGCCCGTTGCCCGGACTGTTTATTGCCTTCGAGGGCGGAGACGGCGCCGGCAAGTCCACGCAGGCGGCTAAACTCGCCAAAGCGCTGGAATCAGGCGGCTTCACAGTGCTGCGGACCCGGGAACCGGGCGGCACGGCGATCGGCGAGAAGCTGCGTTCGCTGGTGCTGGATCACGGCCATGGCCACATCGACGCCCATACCGAGGCTCTTATTTTCGCGGCGTCCCGCGCCGCGCACGCAAGCCAGGTAATCCGGCCCGCCCTGGAACGCGGCGAGATCGTGCTCACGGACCGGTACATCGACTCCTCGGTCGCCTACCAGGGCGCCGGGCGCGGCCTCGGGACGGAGGCAGTCCGGGACATCAATGCGTGGGCGACATCGGACCTGCAGCCGGACCTGACGGTACTTCTCGACGTCGAGCCCGCCGTTGGCCGGCAGCGGCGCACAGCCGGCGAGGCCGCCGAAGACCGCCTCGAGTCCGAGGCCGACGAATTCCACGCCAAGATCCGGGCGGCCTTCCTGGACTTGGCCGCGGCCCGGCCCGACGCCTACCTGGTGCTGCCCGCCCGCCTGCCCGTCGCCGAACTCGCCGCCCGGATCTTCGAGCGCGTCGAGTTCCTGCTGGCCATCACCCAAAGCAGCACAGCATGAGCGTCTGGGACGACCTCCAGGGCCAGGACGCCGTCGTGGCCCAGCTGCGCCAGGCTGCCCAGGGTGAGGGGCTGACGCACGCGTGGCTTTTCACCGGGCCGCCCGGCTCAGGCCGTTCCAACGCCGCGAAGGCCTTCGCCGCCGCCCTGAACTGTGACCAGGAGGACGTCAGCCTGCGGGGCTGCGGCGAATGCCCTGCGTGCCTGACCATCCTGGGCGAAACCCATTCCGACGTCGCGTTCGTGCGCACGGAGAAGGTCACCATCACCATCGATGAGGCACGCGAGCTCGTGTCCACCGCCGGGAACCGCCCGTCGTCCGCCCGATGGCGGATCATCGTGGTGGAGGATGCGGACCGGATGGCCGAGCGGACCACCAACGTGCTGCTCAAGGCCATCGAGGAACCCACGCCCCGCACAGTCTGGATGCTCTGCGCGCCCTCCCCCGCCGATGTCCTCGTGACGATCCGCTCCCGCTGCCGGGCGGTGGCGCTGCGGCTTCCGCCAGCCGCCGCCGTCGCGGCCCTGCTGGTCAAGCGCGATGGCGTGGACCCGGCGGTTGCCGAGCGCGCCGCTCGAGCCGCGCAAAGCCACGTCGGGATCGCCCGCCGTCTGGCCCGCGATCCGGAGGCCCGGGAGCGACGCCTTGAGACGGTGCGGTTTCCGTTGTCCCTTCGCGGCGTCACGGCGGCGGTCATGATGGCCGAGAAGCTGGTCAAGATCGCCACCGAGGAAGCCAACAGCTCCAATGACGAGCGCGACGCCACCGAGAAAACTGCACTGCTGGCCACCCTCGGGGCGCCTGAAAGCGGGACGTTGCCGCCGGCCATGCGGAGCCAGGTCAAGCAACTCGAGGACGACCAGAAACGCCGCGCCAAGCGTTCCGTCACCGATTCCCTTGACCGCACTCTGACGGACCTGCTGTCCTTTTACCGGGATGTCCTGATCATCCAGATGGGGAACGCAGTGGAACTTGTCAACGTTGAACTCAGAAGCGAACTCGAAGACTTCGCCTCCCGTTCCACCGCCGAAGTGACTCTTGCCCGCATGGACGCCGTCAACAAAGCCCGCACGCGGATCACCACCACCAACGTGGCTCCGCTGCTGACGATCGAGTCCATGGCTGCCAGCCTTATTTGATGGCCCCGGCCGCACCAACAACATCAACGCTGTCGTTCCTATCCTCCAAGGAGAACCGCATGAAGCCTGCTCGACCCCAGCCCGCAAGATCCCGATCCCTGGCGATCGGCGTGCGGGCCGTCGGCGCCATGGCACTGGCCATCACACTGGCCTCATGCACCCTTTTCGGCGGTGGAAGCGACGGCGGGTCCAGTGCCGCGCCATCGGTGGCACAGGGGAAGGCGGACCCGTCAATTGTCGACGCCGCGCCAGCGGAACTGCGCAGCTACTACTCCCAGCAGATCGACTGGAAGCCGTGCGAAGGGGACGGCTTCCAGTGCGCCAAGATCAAGGTTCCGTTGGACTACAGCAAGCCCGACGGCGACCGCATTGAACTTGCCGCTATCAAGCTCGCCACGACAGGCGAAAAGAAGGGCACTCTGCTGGTCAATCCGGGCGGCCCCGGCGGCTCGGGTTACGACTTCGTCAGGGACGCGGCCAACACCAACATTTCGGACAAAGTCCGGTCCGCCTATGACATTGTGGGCTTCGATCCCCGCGGTGTGAAGCGTTCCGCCCCGGTCACCTGCCTCACGGACAAGGAACGGGACGCGTCCCGCGCCAAGAGCTACGCCCTGGACACTGACGCCGGACTGGACGAGGCCCTCGCCGACAACAAGGCCATCGCGGCCAAGTGTGTGGAGAAGACCGGCCCGGTCCTGGCCCACATCGACACCATCAGCGCCGCGAAGGACCTCGACATCCTGCGTGGGGTGGCCAACGACGCGAAGCTGAACTACCTCGGATACTCCTACGGAACCCTCCTGGGCTCCACCTACGCGTCGTTGTTCCCGGACAACGTGGGCCGGCTGGTCCTCGACGGCGCCATTGACCCGTCGCTGAGCTACGAGGAACTGACCCGCGGCCAGGCCGCGGCCTTCGAAAAGGCCCTCCACTCCTATGTTGCCAAGTGCCAGCAGACTTCCGGATGCCCGCTCACGGGAAGCGTCGAGGCAGGCGTCCAGCAGATCCATAACGCCATCACCGCGGCCGAGGCGAATCCGCTGCCGACGAAGGACGGCCGGAAGGTCTCCGGCTCGACGTTTGTCAGCGGCCTCATTATCCCGCTCTACAACAATGACAACTGGCCAATTCTCACCCGCGCACTTGCGACGGCCCTCACCGGCGACGGCACGGGCATGCTGCAGCTCGCCGACTTCGGCGCCGACCGGGACCCCAGCGGCACGTACACCTCGAACAGCACTTTCGCCTTCAACGCCATCAACTGCCTGGATTATCCGATGGTGTCCGACACCGCTTCCATGCGCGCCGAGGACCAAGAGCTCCGGAAGGCATCACCCACTCTGGGTTACTACTTCGCCTACGGCGGCAGCAATTGCAAGGACTGGCCGTACAAGAACGTCCGGACCCCTGCCCCGGCGGAGTACAAGGGTTCGGCCCCGATTGTTGTTGTGGGTACCACCGGCGATCCGGCCACCCCGGTGCAATGGGCCAGCGCCCTGCGCAAGCAGCTCGGGAACGCCTCGCTGCTGACCTGGAAGGGCGAGGGCCACACGGCCTACGGCCGCTCCAACAGCTGCATCGGCAACGCCGTGGATGACTACCTGGTGGATGGCAAGGCCCCGGCGGACAACACCGTCTGCTAGGCCCGCCAGGGAGCCGCAATGCGGACCCAGACGCTCATTTTGACCCGGACGCCGGGACTCTATTACAGTTGTCTCTTGCATGATCCGCCCGGTTCGCCGGGCATTCATGTGGTTGCTTCCTTAGCTCAGTTGGTAGAGCGTCTCACTCGTAATGAGAAGGTCGCCAGTTCGATTCTGGCAGGAAGCTCTGACGGCAAGCCAAGGAAACCCCCGGAAATCAATGATTTCCGGGGGTTTCTTTCGTTTTCATTGACAACGGCGTCGACGTATCTTTCTTTTCCCGGCAATTTCGAGCCTTTGCCGGGGTCTTCGTCAGTAGGCTGGGCCGTTGCTACTCATGTGGTTTGAGTGCGGATCGCACCACAATGATGGCAGCGCCGTACTTGCTGTCCAGTTCCCGCTGGATGGTGCCGTCATCGTACGCAACCAATATGACCAGGTAGCCATTCTGGATCCCTGATAGGAGGATGGGCTGGCCACCTGCAGATTGAAGATCGCGTTGAATCTGCGCCCAGGCAAAACACCGGAGGGTGACACAGGGTTCGTGACCTCATGCGCGGCGGGCGGCGACCGCTGCCCGTATCAGTCTTCGTGAGGGTCGGTACGGTCTGGCTCGGCGTTATCCTCGGCCTCCCTGTAGCGGATTTCGGCGATCTTTTTCCGGGCGTCCTCCCGGACATCGGAAAATCTGATGACGGGCCAGTCGTAATTTGCAATCAGGTCCGTGAGGCGCTCGATGATGAGGCTCCCCTCGAGCTGGTCATCGATATAGGCCAAGGTGACGGGAACGGCCCGTCCGATGTCGGCGATGACTTCCCCTTGCCCGGGCGTGGCAAAATCGGGCCGGCCGGTTGTTGTGGTCAGAAATGTCCGCTCTTCAGCGTTGAGATAGGCGATCCTGTCGATCCGTGTGACGTTGAGGGCGTCCGTGGATGTCTGAAGAATGCGCATGCTCAATGCCTTTCTCGCTTGTGCTGTCAGGCTACTCCGGTGCCGTCCTCATCGGGAGACGCCGGCGCGTGGGCTCATGCGCGCTGACTCATGTCTGTCACGGTGGGCTGAGGCCCTTGCCATCCCCTCGGACGTTCGGGATGATGCCTAGGCGCGGTGCTTTAGCACCTATGCCGAAAGGGGTGCCGATGCTGCAGGCATTTGGCTGGGGTCTGCTTGCCGGGTCCTCGTACTTCTTGGGTGGACTGCTCGCCCTGCGGTGGCGCGTTGGCAACAGCGTCCTGCTCGGCATCCTGACCGGGCTCGGTGCAGGCGCCCTGCTCTCGGCCGTCGCCTATAAGCTCGTCGCCGAGGCCGGGCGGCTGGCCGGCGGAAGCGGTTATGTCGGGGTGGGACTGATCGGCGGGGCCGTGGCGACGGCGTGGGTGGTGACGGGTGCCGTGCCCGGCCGTCGGCTGTCCGAACCTCCCGTCCACGAGCCCAGGTTCCTTGTGATCGGGCTGTCCGTGGTCGCCGAAGCGGTTGTTATCACCGGTGCGCTACTTGGCGGCTACGGCATCAGTGCCGCGGTGCTTGCCGCTGTTTTCCTCTGCGGCGTGCCCGAGGCCATGGCCGACACCGGACCGCTGCGCAAGTCAGGGATGACCACCCGCCGCGTCATGTCCGCCTGGCTGGCCACGACGCTCTTGTGCGCCGCGTCGGTGGCCCTCTTCACGGTGCTGCTGCAGGCAGCCCCGCCCGAGGTGGTGGCCTTCGCGCTGGCTTTCGCCGGCGGCGGCGTCCTGACGAACGTAACGACCCGCATGGTGCCGGAGGGGCTCCGGGACGCCGGCGCCGCCACCGGCATCGCGATCGCCGTCGGATTCGGCCTCTCGTATGCCCTCGTGGAGATCCTCGGCGGGCACTGAGGTCACGGCCGGTTTCATCCCTCGGCTCTCCCGGGACCGGCATGACGCAGAAGACATCATGGCCACGGCCTTCCTCGGATTTTGGAGGCGCCGCGACACGGTGCGGGTCGTGGAGGGGCGCTACAGTCAGGCGCTGGACCCTGGGGTGAAGTAATTGTGGACGTCCAGATACTTCACCGTAGGTGGCGAGGGGATGCCGGCCTCGGCAGAGTAGGGGCCGATCTGGTCCTTCGCGAAGGCGTCGTAGAGCTCCTTCGACTGCCAGAGGTCGGTGACGAGGATCCCGTCGTCGGTGGCGGCCACCCAGTGTCCGAGGGCGCCGGCCGGCGCGGGCCCTCCCGGCGTAAGGCCCATCTTGCCTATGACTTGGTCGTACTGCTCCAGCGTGGCACCGGCGAATTCCATGATGACTGCGACGGCCATTTTCTTCTCCTCACAGGCGGCAGGCCGCAAGGCAACGACCTGCGATTGGTTTGATACGGCATGGTCTACGCCGGAGCCGGGCAGCCGTCAATACGCCGCGGGTTGAGGGCATCGTGAGCCCCGCGGACCGCCGTCAGGACCGCCGTCGAAAGTTCACAAGCACGCCATTTCCCCCAAGCAAGCGCCTAGTCAAAAACATGCAGCGGTCTTACGCGGCATGCTACTTCAGCGTCAGCACCGGGTTGACTGGGGCTTTTAGCGAATCCACCTGCAGGCCCACGGACAGCTTCTGGCCGGCGGCGATCTTGGTGGCCCAGTCCAAGCCGCCGCAGGTCACGGACACCTTGGGGACCACCGTGCAGTTGATGCCCCAGGAGTTGGCCACCCTGGTGACGTTCGGATCGGGCCAGCTCACGCTCCAGCTGGGGGCCGCCCGGAGCCCGGTGACCTCGATGTTGGCCACGTAGCCGCCGGTCCACGAACTGCCGAGTTTCCAGACCGCGCTGATCGACCCGCCTGTCGTCGGCGCGGGAGACACCGTCGGCGACGGCGACGCGGTGGCAGTAGGCGTCGGGGAAACCGACGGCGAGGCAGTGGCGGTCGGCGACGGCGACGGCGTGCCTTTCAGGATGGGCGCGAGCGCGGTCAGTTTGGCGGCCTCCGGGGTGCGCCAGTCCGCCTGGACGAGTCCTCCAGTGATTCCGCTGTTCGGATTGAACGACCAGTACGCGAAACTCATGGCATTGGTCCCGAGGTAGGAGACGATCTTCGCCATCCACTGCTTGTCGGATGTGGTCTGCAGCGCGGTTCCAAACTCGCCGAGCAAAACCGGAGCGATGCCCTGCTTCTGGATGTAACCCCAGTTGGCATCCCACACGGCTGGCAGGTTGTTGGGGTAGCTGGGGTCGCTGAACCACTTCTGGGCATACAGCGACGCCGGGTAATCGTGCGGGGAATAGACCACGCGATTGGGCGTGGCCAGGGTGACCGGCTTGTTCTTGACGTCGGCCAGGCCGCCGCCCCACCAGGTGGAGGTACCGTTGCCCTGGTTTTCAATGCCCTCAATGATGATCAGCAGATTGGGGTTGGAGGCAAGGACGGCGTTGCCTCCACGAGTGGACGCAGCCTGCCAGTCGGTGGCGGCGGCCCCGCCCCAGGTCGCTGCCCCGGCGGGCTCATTGTGGAGATCGGCGCCGATGACGGTGGAATCGTTCTTGTACCGGGTGGCGAGCATCTTCCAGTCGGCGATCCACTTCGACTCCGGGTAGGCGGAGGTGTACCAGAGCGGGGACTGATCGGCGGAGGAGGGCCGGTGCCGGTCCAGGATGATTTTCAGGCCGTTGGCCTTGGCGCGGGCGATGACGGTGTCCATCAGGACCAGGGGCGTTTTGCCCTCAAGCGCGTAGGCGCGGTTGGCCCAGTAGTTCAGGTTGCCCTTGATGGAAGTCGCTGCGAGGCACTCGTTGGAGAAGGGCAGGCGGACCGTGTTGAACCCCATCGACTTAATGTTGACCAGGGCGTCGTCGATGGTCAGGGTCCCCCAGAGGCCGTGAGGCATGCAGTCAGGGGTTTCCATGCCGAACCAAGACGCGGCCTTGATGGTGTACGGGGCGTTGTTCGAGTCCAGGATCGTCCCGCCGGAGGTGTGCAGCCAGCCGGTGGGCGCCGGAGTCGCTGCCGCTCGCACGGCGAGGGGCGCGCCGCCCGTCGCTGCCGGCGCCGAGACGGCGAGGACGGAAAGCGCGAGCACGCCCGCCAGGGCGGAGCCGAGCAGGGCCGCGGCGGCAGGTTTGAGCCGCTGGCCGGTATGGCGGGGCGGGTTCGAGAATAGCTTCACAGTTCCTCCGTGAGGGCGTGGGCGGTTGCCAGGTTCGCCGGAAGCGTCGCTGGGAGCAGTAATGGCCGGCTGCGTCAGGGCCGTCCGGCCTGAGCCGGGAAGTGCCGTCGGCGCCCCTTTGGCTGTTCCCCGGGGGCGCACAGAATTTCTACAGCTGTGAGCTCATGGTTGTGAAGCCTTTCAATCCGTCATTGTGGGTCCCCCCGGCCCACACAATGCGGATCGGCTCTCAAAAAGTACCAAGCCGCAGGCAAGAAATGACCCACTTTGGTTAATATTTCCTTCCGCGTTTTCTTCCTTGCCTCGGCCCGGCAACAGGGGCCTGACCTGCGTATTGTCTTTTTCCCAGGCCGTCCGCTAGCTTAGGGCTGCAGGGACACAGGCTGGCGTCGCCGGCTCACGGGCCCGCGAGGAGCGGACCTAGCGCGCCCAGACGGAAGCTGCACCCGAATGTCCCGTGATGATGCTCTGGTAGATGAAGAAGGCGCCTGCCACGGCGCCGGCAATCAGGAACGCCACCCGGACGGCCCTGTTGCGCCGAAGTCCGCCGAGGAACACCAGGCTCCGGCCGAAGGGCTCGTAGGTGACCACCAGCATCGCCGCGACCAGGACGAAAAAGATCACGGAAACGACCTTGAGCACATCGCCCTGCTGGGCGTGCTCGTGAATGAGGGCCGACGCCGGACGTGCCTTCTCCAGCTGCTCGCCTGCCTGCGCCGTCAGCAATGTCACCGGCACCAGTCCCACCGACAAGACGCCTAAGGGCCAGGCCAGATAGGTCCCCCAGCGCGGTGCCACGGCGTATACAACGGCGCCCAAGCCTGCGATCGGCGCGAGCACCACCACAGCGTGGACGAGAAGGACGTGGGCCGGTAGCCCGCCAATTTCGATCAAGTGAGCATTCCTCCGCAACCTGGCGCCGGCTGGTCTCATGAAGTGGCCCCGAGCTGGGCGTTCGTGGCGGGGCCGGACTCCTATGATTCTTGCATGGGAACGCGGGAGTTTGAGGGCATTGCAGGGCCGCTGTATGCATTGCCGTATGGCGAGTTCGTGGCGGCAAGAACGGCCGCGGCCAAAGACGTCGGCACAGTTGACCTGACTGCGGCCGAGCAGCGTGCCCTGGCGGCCGATGTCCGAGCCCTGCCCAAACCGTCGGTGGCGGCGTGGGCCGTGAACATGATGGCGGCGCACAGCCCCGAAATCCTGCGCGAGCTGGCCGGCCTGGGAACATCGATGCAGGCTGCGCAGGACGCCTTGGATGCCGCCGACCTCCGCCGCCTCGCACAGGAGCGGCGCCGGCTTCTGGCCGGCGCGGTAAAGACGGCACAAGCCCTGGCAGCCGAGCATGGACGGGCCATCAGCGCCGCCGTGGCGACGGAAGTGGAGCAGACCCTGCGTGCCGCCACCGCCGACCCCGGGGCCGCAGCGGCCGTGCAGAGCGGCTGGCTGCTCCGGGCACTTTCGGCGGACGGGGTCGACGTCGTCGATCTCGCCGGCGC
This sequence comes from Arthrobacter sp. 05T420, assembly GCF_056396305.1. Taxonomy (NCBI): domain Bacteria; kingdom Bacillati; phylum Actinomycetota; class Actinomycetes; order Micrococcales; family Micrococcaceae; genus Arthrobacter; species Arthrobacter sp. 05T420. The sequence goes on from NZ_JBFTLG010000026.1 coordinate 36,384, forward strand.
CGTGGCTGTCCCCGGGAGCCACGCGCCCGCGGCAACCGGTACTGGAACCGCGCGGGGAACGGCCTCCGTCCGCGGGACAGAGCCGGGGACCGGCGCCCCCGGGACCGAACCGGCGGCAGTCGCTCGCGGGACCGAACCCCCGTCGCGGACCGCACCCTCGTCAATGACCGCATCCGACAGCGCTGGCGGCGGAAAGTCACCGGAACAGCCCCGCCTCCGGGCTGTCGGGAAAGCACGGGTGACGCCCACGCCGTCGGCGGTGGAGCGGGCGCGGGCCGGCCTGGAGGCGGCCGAGGAGGCCGCAGCGGAGGCCGATGGGGAAGCACGCCGCGCGGCCGCGGAGTTGGCGGAGGCGATGGCGGAAACCACCCGGCTGGCCGATGAGGCGCGCGACCTCCGACGGCGTCTGGACGCCGCAGACGCCGGGCTCAAGGGAGCACGGAAACGCTCCGAGCTGGCGGCGGCCCTGGCGCAGCAAACGGCCCGGGCCGCGGACCGGGAACGCCGCAAGGAAGTCCTGGCGCGGGAACGGGTGCTGCGGCTTGGCAACACGCCGGAGTAGTGAAGTCTTACTGTCGGAGGTCGGTTGCACACTGGAATCATGGAGAACAACCAGAATTTCCAGCACAGTTTCGAACCGGATTTCAACGGCGCACAGGACGGCGCACTGTATTTCGCGGTCACCTACCTGGACACCGATTGCGGCCGGATCCGGACCGAGAGCTTCGATGACGCTGCCGCTGCGGACCGCTTCGCCAGCCGGTGCATCGCGGGCGAAGATGGCTGGGCCGTCGTCGATGCGATCCCGGCGAAAGAGCACCGAGCCGCCGCATAGGCAGCAAGGAGGGCCTCCACCCGTCCGGGTGAAGGCCCTCCGCGAACGTCGGCTGGCTGCCGGCGTCGTGGGATTGTTGCTTAGGCGAAGTCGGAGACAGCCGGGTCCGGGCCGATCCGGCCGGCGTCTTCGGCGGTACGGTCCAGTCCGTTGATGGCCTGGATGTCGGTCTCGTCGAGGGTAACGTCCAGTGCCGCGTAGTTCTCGCGGATTCGGGACTCGGTCACCGACTTCGGGATGACCACGTTGCCGATGGCCAGGTGCCACGCGATGACAACCTGAGCCGGGGTGGCGCCGTGCTTGGCGGCAATCTCGGAAATGACGGCGCTCTCCAGAAGCTCGCCGCCCTGGCCCAGCGGCGACCAGGCCTGGGTGAGGATGCCCTTGGACGCGTTGAATTCGCGCAGTCCGGCCTGGCTGAAGAACGGGTGCAGCTCGACCTGGTTGATGGCCGGAACCACGCCGGTCTCATCGATCAGGCGCTGCAGGCCCTCCTTGGTGAAGTTGGAGACGCCAATGGTCTTGACCCGGCCCTGCTTCTGGAGCTCGATGAGGGCCTTCCATGTGTCGACATATTTGTCCTGCTTGGGCTGCATCCAGTGGATCAGGTACAGGTCCAGGGTTTCGAGGCCCAGCCGCTCCATGGACTCCTCGAACGCCTTCAGGGTGGACTCGTAGCCCTGATCCGCGTTCCACAGCTTGGTGGTGATGAAAATTTCCTCGGGTTTGAGGCCGGAACGCTCAATGGCGCGGCCCACCCCTGCTTCGTTGCCGTAGATCTTGGCCGTGTCGATGTGGCGGAAGCCGGCCTCAAACGCCTGCACAACCACCTTTTCGGCCACGTCATCTTCAACCTGCCACACCCCGTAGCCGAGCTGGGGGATGGTGTTGCCGTCATTGAAAGTCAGTTCCGGTGAAAAAGTCATATAACTATCCTGCCAACATCGGCGGAGTCCGGCCAGTGTTTGAGCGAAGCTAAGCTAGGCGCGTAACCGGGAATACCGGGAATATCGGGATTACAGGGACTTTCAGGACTGCTGGCAAAGCCGGAGCCAGCCACCGCCGACGCCAATGAGCGGAACGGCTCAGGCGGGCGTCGACCCGGTGCCGTCCGCCTCGGCAAGCCGCCGCTCGGCGTCGTGGACCTGCTCCAGCACGGAATCGGCGCGCCGCCGCACCGACGCAGCCCCCGCCGGGACCGGGCCAACGGCGAGCCGGAGCATCGCGGCCGCCTCAGCCGTCATGGCCAGAGAATTGCCCGCCGTCGACAGGGCCCGGTGAACCCCTGCCAGCGGCCCTGGGATATCCAATCCATTGCTGGGAAACCGCCGCTGGGCCTCCACGCAGACCTGCCGCACCCGGGGCGCGAGAGCGGAGAGCTGGTTGGCGATGTCGACGAGTTCGCCGTACAGCGCATCGTCCTCGACCCCCTCGAGGACCTGGTGGTAGCGGTCAAGTCCGCGGTTGAATCGGTCATGGGCGCGCCGCCAGAGGCCCTTGCCGAGTTCGGCGTCGTCCCTGCGGCCTTGCCGTGCTGCGCTGAAAAAGCCCAAGGTCGCGCTAGAGGTACTGGCCCGGGCCGTGGTCCGGGTCCACGGGTTCAGGGGTCTCCGAGGAATCCGCGCCGCGGCGCGGCGACGCGGCCCGGACCGGTTCGCCGTTCTCCCCGATGATGACACCCGGCGCGATCACTGTTCCCGGCGGCAGCTGGCGCAGCTGCATCTGGGCGTAGGTGTGTTCCCTGGCGGCGTGCTGCGCCGCGATGGCCGCCTGGATGCCGTGGAAGAGTCCCTCCAGCCAGCCGACCAGCTGGGCCTGGGCTATCCTCAGCTCCGCGTCGGAGGGGGTGGCGTTCTCCGAAAAGGGAAGGTTGATCCGCTCGAGCTCCTCAACGAGCTCCGGGGCCAGTCCGTCCTCGAGTTCCTTGATGGAACGGTCGTGGATTTCGGCGAGCCTGATGCGGGCCTTGTCGTCCAGGGGTGCGGACTTCACCTCGTCCAGCAACTGCTTGACCATGGTGCCGATCCGCATGACCTTCGCGGGTTGGTCCACGAGGTCCTGTAGTTCGCTTCCGCGGGGCGGCCTGGGCCCGGAACCGTGTCCACCGGCGTGGCCGGCCGGCGCTGCAGCCGGTGATGCCAAGGGCGTGCCGGGCCGGGCGTCGTCCAGGGGCGTGCCTTCCACGGGGACGTCGTCGGCCGGTTGGGCGCCGGGCTGAGTGTCATGCTGATCGCTCATGGCTTCATACTCTCACGCGCCGGGCGACGCGGACCCGGCATCCGCCGGAAGCGGAAAGGGCGGCGTCGGACACTCTTGTGCCCAACACCGCCCCTCCCCCAGCCTTGCCGGACACCTGCTCACAGTAGCGCCACTCAGGAGCAGAGCTCAGCAGCACCGCTCAGCAGCACCGCCCCTGCGGACTGGTGTCCTGCCGGTCTGTCCGGTCACGCCAGAACTCCCGCTCCGTCAGGGGCGGCCCGGTGTGCCCGGAGGCCTCATGGTGCTCCAGGTACTTCTCGTAGGCGTCGGCGCCCAGCACTCCGCTGAGGTACCCGGCAAACCCGCGGAACCCGGCAAGTACCGCGTTCACGTCCGGCTCCGCATCAGTGGTGCCCGGACTTTTCGAGCCGTTCCCCGGCCGGGTGCTGGTTCCACTCGGTCATGAGGTCGCGCTCCGCCGCCGTGGGAACAAACCCAGCCGGAGCGAAGACTCGGGAGGCCCGCGCGGGGTCTTCGTTCTCGGCGTTGGGGAGCCCCGCCGCGGTGTTCCGCAAAGCCTTGATGGTTGCCATCACTGCAGTGATGATGACGACGATGCTCAGCACCACGAAGATGATCGACAGCCACCCCTGGACCATGGTGTTGCGGACCACGGCTTCCATGGCGGCCTGGGTCTTGGCGGTTCCAAAGGACGTTTTGCCGTCCGCAAGAGCCTTGGCGAAGGCTGCGTTGTTGGCGAAGTAACCCACCGCCGGTACGGGCGAGAAGATCTTGTAGAAGCTCGCCATGATGGTCACGACAGCGGCGAACGCCAGCGGCACCGCCACGATCCACAGGTACTTCAGGGCGGTGCGCTTGGCTGCAATGGCCAGGCAGACCGAGAGGGCGATGGCCGCCAGCAACTGGTTGGCGATGCCGAACAGCGGGAACAGGGTGTTGATGCCGCCCAGCGGGTCGGTGACGCCCATGATCAGGACCGCGCCCCAGGCCGCCACCATGATGGCCGTGCAGAGCCACGCGCCCGGGCGCCAGGAGTGCTCCTTGAACTTCGGGACGAAGTTGCCGATCGAGTCCTGGAGCATGAAGCGGGCAACGCGGGTGCCGGCGTCGACCGCCGTGAGGATAAACAGTGCCTCGAACATGATGGCGAAGTGGTACCAGAACGCCATCATCGCGGTGCCGCCGATGAACTGCTGCATGATATGCGCCAGGCCGACGGCGAGCGTGGGCGCGCCGCCGGAGCGGGACACGATGCTTTGCTCCCCCACGTCCTTCGCCGTCTGCGCGAGATCGCCGGCCGTGATGTTGACGCCGGACAGGCCCAGGCTGTTGACCCAGGCGGCCGCCGTCTCGACCGTTCCGCCGGTCAGCGCCACGGGGGCGTTCATGGCGAAGTAAATGCCGCGGTCAATGGAGATCGCGGCCACGAGGGCCATGATCGCCACGAAGGATTCCATGAGCATGCCGCCGTAGCCGATCAGGCGCGTCTGGCGTTCCTTCTCGATCAGTTTAGGTGTGGTGCCTGAGGCGATCAGGGCGTGGAACCCCGAGAGCGCGCCGCAGGCGATCGTGACGAACAGGAACGGGAACAAGGCTCCGGAGAAGACCGGACCGTTGTCGCGGCCGGCGTACTCACTGAACGCCGGCACAGTGATCTCGGGGCGGACCACGATGATGGCCAGCGCCAGCATCACGATCACGCCGATCTTCATGAAGGTGGAGAGGTAGTCGCGGGGGGCCAGAAGGAGCCAGACGGGGAGGATGGCGGCGATGAAGCCGTAGATGATGAGGCCCCATGCGATGGTGACCTTGTCCAGGTGGAAGAACGCGGCACCCCACTCGGTGCCTGCAACAGCACCGCCGCCAATGATGGCGGCCATGAGCAGCACGAATCCGATCAGGGAGACCTCCATGACCTTGCCCGGCCGGATGAAGCGCAGGTACACGCCCATGAAGAGGGCGATCGGAATGGTCATGCCTACCGAGAAGACACCCCACGGGCTTTCGCCCAGGGCGTTGACCACCACCAGGGCAAGGATGGCGACGATGATCACCATGATCAGCAGGGTCGCGACGAGGGCGGCGGTGCCGCCGATCACGCCGAGTTCCTCGCGGGCCATCTGTCCCAGCGACCGGCCTCCGCGGCGCATGGAGAAGAACAGGACGAGGTAGTCCTGGACGGCGCCGGCCAGGACGACGCCGATGATGATCCAGATCGTGCCGGGAAGGTAGCCCATCTGGGCCGCGATGACCGGGCCCACCAGGGGTCCGGCGCCGGCGATGGCGGCGAAGTGGTGGCCGAACAGGACGTTGCGGTCCGTGCGGACGTAGTCCTTGCCATCGGCCTTGTATTCGGCCGGGGTGGCACGGCGGTCGTTGGGCTTGGCCAGGTAGCGCTCAATGACCTTGGAGTAGAAGCGGTAGCCGATCAGGTACGTGCAGACCGACGCGAACACAAACCAGATGGCGTTGACGGTCTCGCCGCGGATGATAGCGAGCATGAACCAGGCGACGCCGCCCAGTAGCGCGATGGCCGCCCACAGCGCGATCTTGGCCGGCGTCCAGGTGCGGTCCGCGGAGTCGCGGACAGACTCATCCACCGACGTCGGTGGGAGGGACGGATCCGGGACGATCCCGTCGTCGAGTTGTACTGTTCCGTGCGTGCTGCTGCCCTGCGTACTGCCGCTGTGCATGTCGCTGTTCGTGCTGTCGCGTTTTGTGCCATCTGGCATTGTGCCCATGTCTCCTCCTTGAGAAACCCAGCTGGGCAGTCCACCGGTACAGAACTGCCCCCCGCACCCTACCAATGCGGCCGCCCTCTGGCGGCCCTCCTGCGCCCGGCGGCAGGGTTCGCGCGACGAGCGGTGCGCCAGGCTACCCCTGGAGGTTGCTGAGCTGCATGAGGCGGGCCTCGCAGAGGTCCAGCCAGCGCACTTCGGCTTCGGTCTGGAAGATGAGGGAGTCCAGCACCAGGAGCCTCGCGGTGTCGGCCGGGCGCTGGAGCGCGGCCGTGTCGCGGCGGGACTTTGTGTACTCCTGCAGCGCCCGGATGGACACGGCCCGCTGGGCCTGGATGATGGCGCCGACGTCGGTCCCGGGGATCGTGAGGCCGACCGCGAGCTTGATAGCCAGTTCATTGCGGGGCGGGTTCGCTCGGGATACCGGGGCCGCGAACCAGTCACGGACTTCTGCCTGGCCGGCCGTGGTGATGCTGTAGATGACGTGCCCGTCGCCGTCGCCGCCGTCGTTGCGGACCAGCCCGTCGCGTTCCAGCCGGTCAAGGGTGGTGTAGACCTGCCCGATGTTCAGCGGCCAGGAGGAACCCGTGCGGTCCTCGAATTCGGTCCTGAGCTGGTAGCCGTAGCGCGGGCGGTCCTGCAAGAGGGCGAGGAGACTGTGACGGATAGACATGGCGCTCCCGGAGGTCACGAAACCACACAGCATACACGCGCCCCAAGACGCGTGTATACCGCGTATGGACCTACGCTATCGCTTTTACTGCCCCTGCCGCAAAACAACGCATGCTCCGGACGGAATAAGTAGCTCCCGGCCTGCGGTTTAATCCAGCCGGTGCCCTGCTACATGACCAGCAGGACCTTGCCCACATGGTCGCCGGAATCGAAGTACGTGTGCGCGGCGGCCACCTGGGCCAGCGGGAAGGTCTTGGCCACGAGGGGCCTGATCCTGCCGTCAGTGAGCATAGGCCACACGGCGTCGCGGACGGCGTTCATGATCACGGTCTTTTCCTCGACCGGGCGGGGACGCAGCGCGGTGGCGATGATGGCGGCCCGCTTCCGCAACAGCTGCCCAAGGTCCAGTTCCGCCCTCGCACCGCCCTGCAGCCCGATCACCACGAGCCGCCCGTAGTCGGCGAGCGCATCGATGTTCTGCTCGAGGTATCTGGCTCCGACGACGTCGAGGATGACATCTGCGCCTTTGCCGCCGTTCTGCGCGCGCAGGCTCGCCGGGAAGTCTTCCTCCGCGTAGTTGATGGCGATGTCCGCACCGAGGAAGGCCTTGGCTGTGCCGACCTTTTCCGCGTTCCCCGCCGTGGTCGCCACCCGGGCGCCAACCGCCTTGGCCAGCTGGATGGCCATGGTGCCAATACCGCCCGTGGCCCCATGGATCAGGACCGTTTCGCCCGGCTGCAGCTGCGCCGTCATGATCAGGTTGGAATAGACCGTCGCCGCGACCTCGGGCAACGCTGCCGCGGTGACCAGATCCACGCCGTCGGGGATCCTCAGGACCTGCCCGGCAGGAACAGCCACTTGCTGGGCATAACCGCCTCCGGCGAGCAGCGCCACCACCTTGTCCCCCACGGAAAATGCCTTGGTTACCCCCGGGCCGAACCCTGCAATCCGGCCGGAGACCTCCAGCCCGGGGACCTCGGAGGCACCCGGGGGCGGAGGGTAGAGCCCTTTGCGCTGTTGGACATCGGCACGGTTAAGGCCCGCGGCCACGACGTCGATCAGCACCTCGCCGGGGCCGGCCACCGGGGCCTGAACCTCACGGACTTCCAGGACCTCGGGTCCGCCGGGCTCTGAAATGTAGACAGCCTTCATGGAGCACTCCCGATTCCTAACTGGCTCCGCGCACGTTCGCCGCGATCGCCAGGTCCGATCAACATCACTCCCCAGAATATGGCGGGGAACGGCACGCGTCCGCAAGCGCACCGTGTTTATGGTTTTTGTTGCAGCCGACTGCCTATGAAAGACTACTCGTTAGGGAAGGTTGTCCGAGCGGCCGATGGAGCTGGTCTTGAAAACCAGTGTGCGGTGACCCCGTACCAAGAGTTCGAATCTCTTACCTTCCGCGAACAATGCCCCCGTTTCCTGCATTTCATGCCGGAAACGGGGGCATTTTTGCGCTGTGGCCGCTGCCCCCATTGCGGTTTCGGGGGGCGGTCGCATTCTGGGGGCAGATCAGGGCGCATCCATCCCCGGTATTCGCCCTGATCTGCCCTGCAGCCGTCTGCCTACCGCCATGAGCCAGGAGCGCGGAGGACCTCAGCCGGGCCACCCCTGTGCCCGCAACGCCTGCCTCACGCGCACCAGCACCCAGGCCTCACCGGCCCTGACATCCACGTTGCTGAGCACAAGTTGGCGCCACCCCGCGCCAATAGTGCGTTCGGCACGGAGCGCGTCTGCCTGAGGCTGGGCTGGCGTCAGGTGATGTCCGCCGTCGTACTCAACCGCAAGCTTGTAGTCCGGGCACCCAAGATCCACCCACAAAGGGAGTCCTTGCTCGTCGATCAGCACGAAATCCGGCTCAAGGCGCGGCAATCCGGAGCGGCCAAAGAGCAGGCGCAACCGTGTCTCCGGCGGTGAATCGACGCCCACCCGCACCAGCGTGAGCGCCTTCCGGAGCAATGGAAGACCGGCCGCGCAGCGCTGGCGTGCTGTGTAGTCCCGGAGATCCGTCAGGGGAAGCTGCGCAGTTTTCGAGTGCGGCCAGCGGAGATGCTCACACACCAGGCCCTCGGCAATGACCACGAGGTCCTCAAGGGTCAGGTGGCCGGTTCCGGCCAAGTCCAGCAGGGTACGGGCCTCGCTCGTCACTGGCACGCCCGCACGGCGCACGACGTCGGAAGGGTCCAAGGTCGCGCGGTGACCAACCACCCCCTTTCGGCGGGGAGCAGCGGATCCATTCCGAGTCAGGTGAAGCAAGTGGGCCGACGGCGGAAGGCGGGTCCCCACGCGTCAGGCATGCGGAAAGCGTGGACCTGGGCCGCGGAATAGAAACTTACGGCATCCGGCGGGCCCAACTGCGTGTACGGCCGGGCTCGGGCGAGCAGCGACTGCCCCTGGGTTGCCGGAACCCTGATGCCGCGGCTGGGCACGTGGAGATCACGAGCCTTGATCCGTCCGGGTGACAGGCCGTGGAGGCGCCCCTCGCCGATCGTAAAGGAACCTGCCGACAGTGCGCTAGGCAAGGGTTTAGCCGTCGCCATTGGACCATTAGGCCACATTGAGCACCCGCGCGTTCCCCGTTATCCACAGGCTCGGTGGCCGACTACGAGCGCCGCAGGGGGCAAGTTCATCTGACGGGCAGGTCAGGGCGGATCCGGGACCCGTATTCGCCCTAATCTGCCCGCCAACGGCAGCTCCCCCTGCCGGGCCATTGAAAGTGTCGGTGCCCCGTCATAGTCTCTCTGTGTCTCCACCACCAAGTCTCCAACCCCTTCTCCACCACCCACCAGAGCCCGGCGGCCGCACAACGATGCCCGTGCCGCCGCAGAGAGCAGGAGCCCTCATGCCTACACCCGACCACTCCAACGGCGCACCGTGCTGGATCGACCTCATGACATCCGATGCCGAGACGGCCAAGTCGTTCTACGCGGCGTTGTTCGGCTGGACCTACCAGACCGGCGACGAAGAAAAATACGGCGGCTACATCACTGCCTGGAAGGACGGCAAGTCCGTGGCCGGCCTGATGCAGAAGCAGGCGGATCAGTCCGCCTGGCCGGACATGTGGTCCACGTACCTGCGCTCGGAGGATGCCGCCGCCACCGTCAAAGCCGCCACGGAGCACGGCGGCCAGGTCTACATGCAGCCCATGGAGGTTCCCGAGCAGGGCAGCATGGCGATGATCGCGGACGCCACCGGCGCGTCGGTCGGCGTCTGGCAGCCGGCTGAAATGACGGGCTACGAACTGGCGGCCGAGCCCGGCGCCCCGGCCTGGCACGAGCTCCACACCAAGGATTACGCCGCCGCCGTCAAGTTCTACCAGGACGTGTTCGGCTGGGACACCGACGTCATGTCCGACACTCCGGAATTCCGTTACACCACACTGGGCGCAGGCCAGGCGGCCAAGGCCGGGATCATGGATGCTTCGGCCTACCTCCCCGCCGAGGTCCCGTCCAACTGGCAGGTCTACTTCGCCGTAGCGGACACCGACGCCACGATCGCGCAGGCCCTCGCCCTGGGCGCCAAGGTGATCGACGGACCGGACGACACCCCGTTCGGACGGCTTGCCACGCTGACCGACCCCACCGGTGCCATGTTCAAGATCGTGGCTGATACCGGACAGGGCGATCAGCCCGCCGCGGACGCCTAGCCCCGCACGCCTAGATGGAGCGGGGCCGGAGGGCCCGTCCCACCTAATTACAAAAATTGTTGTAAGAAATACCGGCCAGACCCTTTCCCAAGGGCTACTGGCCGGTATTCTGCTGTGGAGCGTCCGGTGGAGGCACCCGGCTGCCGCTCACCTGCAACACCAGTCACCATTGCCCGGGGCTTTCGAGCCGCTCCGGGAAGGCTGCGGCGCGTCTCGCTGGGGGACGTCCCGCCGAATGCACGTTTATTCCATGCGTTGTTCATTCACCCCTGTTTGGATGGGCCCGGCGCGACTTGACCAGGAGTTCAGGCCGGCCATTGTCCGCTGCACCCTGCGGACGCACTGCACCCTGCCTTTAACGGCACCCTGCCTCTTACCCGGGGCACCCTAATGAGAGTTAGAGCGGATGAAACCAACACCTTGGAAAACAGTGCTTGGCACAGCCTTGTCGGCGGCGCTTATCGCGGCTCCGCTGGCGGCGGTGCCGGCCAATGCCGTGGAGGCCGCCCCGGCGGCAACCGGAACCTCGCCGGTGGTCATTAACGAGGCCTACCTCAGCGGCGGCAGCTCCGGCGCGGCCTTTAAGAACAAGTTCGTCGAGCTCTACAACGGCTCCGATGAGCCCGTCTCGCTGGAGGGCTGGTCCCTCCAGTACCGCTCCGGCACCGGGACCGGGACGCCGAGCTCGGTGGCTGCCCTGACCGGGAGTATCCCCGCCAAGGGCTACTACCTGCTTAAGGGCGGCAGCAACGGCACGGCCGGCGCGGACCTGCCGACCGCAGACGCCACCGCCACCGGTTTCAATCCTGCCGGGGCTGGCGGCACGATCGTGCTGGCCAGGCAGGCCGGCGCGCTCAACCCGCTGCCGACCGGCTCAGTCATTGAACCGGCCAATGTCGCCGACCTGCTCGGTTACGGCACCTCCAACACGTTCGAGATGCAGGCGGCCGCCGCGCCGTCGGGTAATACCGACGTCAAGAGCCTGAACCGCAGCAACGGCGCGGACACCAACAACAACTCCGCGGACGCCACGCTCAACGCGGCCATCACGCCGAAGGCCGCCAATGGCGCCGCCCCCGCTCCTGTCGACCCTCCCGTAGACCCGCCTGTGGATCCGGGCCCGGGCACTCCCCCGGCCGCCAAGACCATTGCCGAAATCCAGGGCAACGGCGCCGCGAGCCCGCTGGCCGGATCAGTTGTCACCACGCGCGGCAGGGTCACTGCCACGTTCCCCACCGGCGGCTTTGCCGGCTACTACGTCCAGACGCCCGGCACGGGCGGCGATCTCACGCCGACCAACCACGCGGCGTCGGACGCTGTGTTCGTCTACTCGCCGTCCACGGTCGGCTCCGTCAGGATCGGTGACTACGTCGAACTCACCGGCGCAGTCAGCGAATTCTTCGGCATGACCCAGCTGAACGTCACCGCGGCGGCCGATCTGAAGAAGCTTACCGAGGCCGCCCCCGAGGTCAAGGCCACCGGCTTCGCCCTCCCCGCCGACGAGGCCTTCCGCGAGTCCCTCGAAGGCATGCTGCTCACCCCGCAGGGTCCGGTCACTGTGGCGGACAACTTCTCGCTGAACCAGTACGGCGAGATCGGCCTGGCCGGCGGCAGCACAGCCCTGGTACAGCCCACCGCCGTCGCGCCTTTCGGCTCCGCGGAGTACACGGCCACGGTCGCGGCCAACGCCGCCCGCGGCATCAAGCTCGACGACGGCGCCACCACGAACTTCCTCAAGGACGCCGCCACCAAGGCCCAGGTGCTCCCGTATCTGACCCGGGCCGATCACGTCCGGGTCGGCGCGCCCGTGACGTTCAAAACCAACGTGGTGCTCAGCTATGCGAACAGTGCCTGGAAGTTCCAGCCCCTGACCCAGCTGACGTCCGCCAACGCGGACACCGTCCAGCCGGCAAGCTTCGGCGCCACCCGGGCGGACACTCCGGCCGCCGTGGGCGGGAACCTCAAGCTCGCCTCCTTCAACGTGCTCAACTACTTCCCCACCACGGGCGACCAGGTGGCGGGCTGCACCTTCTACCCGGACCGGGACGGCAACCCCATCACAGTCAAGGGCGGCTGCGACGTCCGCGGCGCCGCGAACGCGGAAAACCTCAAACGGCAGCAGGACAAGATTGTCGCCGCCATCTCCAAGTCCGGGGCCGACGTCGTCACCCTGATGGAGGTCGAAAACTCTGCCCAGTTCGGCAAGACCCGGGACGACGCGCTCGCCAAGCTGGTGGATGCGCTCAACATCGCCACCCCGGGGATCTGGGATTATGTCCGTACGCCCGCCAACGCACCCCCGCTGGCCGATGAAGACATGATCCGCACCGCGTTCATCTACAAGAAAGCTGCCGCGGAACCGATCGGCGAGTCCATCATCCACAACGACACGGTCGCTTTCGCCAGCGCCCGCAAGCCGATGGCCCAGGTCTTCAAGCCCGTGGGCGCCGCCGATGACAAGAAGTTCATCGCGATCGCCAACCACTTCAAGTCCAAGGGTTCCGCCGCCACACCGGAGGACACCGACAAGGGCCAGGGCGCCTCCAACCTCGCCCGCACCGCCCAGGCCAAGTCCCTGCTGGCGTTCTCCGACGAACTGCAGAAGTCCAAGGGCACCGACAAGGTCTTCCTGATCGGCGACTTCAACTCCTACGCCAAGGAAGACCCGATCAACGTCCTCACGGGCGCCGGATACGTCAACCAGGACGAGAAGGCGAAAAACGCCGACGGTTCTGCCAAGCATTCCTATCTGTTCGGCGGCCTCGTGGGCTCGCTGGATCACATCCTCGCCTCGCCGGCGGCCAACGCCGCCGTCACCGGCGCGGACATCTGGAACATCAACTCCGTGGAGTCCGTGGCCCTGGAGTACAGCCGCTACAACAACAACGTCACCGACTACTACGCTCCGGACCAGTTCCGCGCCAGCGACCACGATCCGGTGGTGGTGGGCCTGAACTTGCCCGTCACCCCGGCCAGCGTGGAGCTGAACTTCCTGGGCATCAACGACTTCCACGGCCGCATCGATTCCAACACCGTGTTCTTCGCTGGGACCATCGAGAAGTTGCGCGCCGCCGCCGCCCCGGGCGCCACGGCGTTCATTTCGGCCGGCGACAACATCGGCGCCTCCTTGTTCGCCTCAGCGGTGGCCAAGGACCAGCCGACGATTGACGTGCTGAACGCGCTGGACCTGCGCACCTCCGCGGTGGGCAACCACGAGTTCGACGGCGGCTGGGCTGACCTGCGCGACCGCGTCACCGCCGGCGGGACCAACGCCAAGTTCCCGTACCTGGGCGCCAGCGTCTATGCGAAAGGCACCACCACCCCGGTCCTGCCGGAATACACCGTCCTGGACATGAACGGCGTCAAGGTGGCCGTGATCGGCACCGTCACGCAGGAAGTGCCCTCCCTGGTCACACCCTCGGGCATTGCGGACCTTGAGTTCGGCGATCCCGTCGACGCCATCAACCGGGTCGCGGCAAAGATCAAGGCGGACAAACTCGCCGACGTCATCATCGCGGAGAACCACGACGGCGCCGGGTCAGGCGCGCCCGACGGCGCCACTTTGGAGCAGGAAATCGCCGCCGGCGGCCCCTTCGCCAAGATGGTCCAGAAGGTCACCCCGGATGTTGCCGCGATCTTCAACGGCCACACCCACAAGCAGTACTCCTGGGACGCGCCCATCCTGGATGCGGCAGGCCAGCCCACCGGCAGGACCCGCCCGATCGTCCAGACCGGAAACTACGGCGAGTTCATCGGCCAGATCCAGCTGACCATCGACACCAAGACCATGTCGGTGACCGGGTACAAGGCCGGCAACGTCCAGCGCACCACCAGCGCCGCGCAGCCGGCTGCCGACCTGGTGGCGCAGTACCCGCGGGTCGCGGCCGTGAAGACCATCGTGGACAAGGCCCTGGCCGACGCCGCCGTGGTCGGCAACCAGCCAGTCGGGAAGGTCACCGCGGATATCACCACGGCGTTCGCCGGTTCCCCGGCCGTGCGCGATGACCGGGCCAGCGAGTCCACTCTCGGCAACCTGGTGGCGGACTCCCTGGTGGATGCGCTGAAGGCGCCGGACCTCGGCTCCGCCGAAATCGGCGTCGTCAACCCCGGCGGCCTGCGCAACGAGCTGTACTACGCGCCCGACGGCACCATCACGTACGCCGAGGCCAACGCGGTACTGCCGTTCGTGAACAATCTGTGGACCACGTCCCTCACCGGTGCCCAGTTCAAGACCCTGCTGGAGCAGCAGTGGCAGACCAACCCGGACGGCACGGTTCCCAGCCGCGCGTACCAGCAGCTGGGCCTGTCCAAGAATGTGAACTACACCTACGACGCCGCCCGCGCCGCCGGTGACCGGATCACCTCGATCCGGGTCAACGGTGCAGTGATTGACCCGGCAAAGTCCTACCGGATCGGGACGTTCAACTTCCTGGCCACCGGTGGCGACAACTTCCGCATCTTCAAGGAAGGCGCAGGCACCAAGGACTCAGGGCTCGTGGACCGCGATGCCTGGATCAAGTACTTGCAGACCCACAACCCGGTCTCGCCCGACTTCGCCCGACGCTCCGTGGCCGTGGTGAACACGACGGCGGCCGAGGTCAAGGGCGGGGAATCCATCACCCTGGCCGTTTCGAAGCTGGACCTCACCTCGCTGGGCAGCCCGGTGAACGCCTCGCTGCGCGTCGAGTTCACGGATGCTGCAGGTAAGGTGACGTCCCTTGGCACGGTACCGGTGAGCGCCGGCGCCGCCAATGTGAGTGTGTTGGTTCCGGCCGGCGCCGCCGCAGGCACGGGCACCCTGGCGCTCACCGCCGTCGAATCCGGCACCGTAGTGAAAGCGGCCGCGTTGGTCGCGGCCAGCGTCCCCGTCCCGCCAAAGTGCACGCCTCCGGTCAAGCCGACGAAGTGGTACGACGTGTTCGGCTGGATCAAGTATTCAATTGCATGGATCCAGTACCAGAAGTGCCTCAAGGGCTAGGCGCGTAGCACCGCATCAGTGGACATGCCCTCCCCTGGCCCGCAGCACTGGACATAAGCACCACGTGTCCAGTGCCCGGCCCCAAGGAAGGGCATGTCCGTTTTTGCGAGGCAGGCTAACCACGGGTCATGTCCATCCTTGGCCCGCAGCACTGGACATAAGCACCACATGTCCAGTGCCCGGCCCCAAGGAAGGACATGTCCGTTCCTGAGAACCGGTCGAGGGCGGGCTAATGAGCCAGGATGTCGCGGGCGATCTCGTCGGCGTCGCGGAGGGTACGCTGTCCGCTGCGGTAGACGGGGCCTGACTTCGGCCGGGCCTCGGCGGCAATGGCCGTTCCCCATTGCGTGGCGGAGAGCTGGAGCCCCAACACGTAGAGTCCCGGCGTCACGGACCCGTTGGCACCCACCGGCCGATACGGATGCGGGACGACCTCCAGCCCGGAGGTCTCCACCGGGGTTCCCTCCACGGTCATCATGAGGCGCGGCCGCACCAACCCCTCGGCGAGCAGCTGTTCCAGCAGAGGCGAGGAATTGACGGCTACCCGGTTGGCCGGTGCCAGGGCCTCGATCATCGCCGTCGCGGACACCGCACCCGGCACGGCGCTCTCCGTCCGCGCCCTCGCTGAGCCAGGGCCCCGAACAGCGGCGCTGTGCATGCCCGCGCCACCCACGACGCCGCTGCCAGCGCCAACACTCGCGCCGACCGCACTCGCGCCAGCGGAAGCCCCGGCGCCAGCACTAACAGAGCCCACGCCCACACGGTCCAGTCCGGCCCTGTCCAGTCCAGCGCTGTCCAGTCCGGCGCCCTCTGACCCTTCGCCCAGGGTCTCATCGGTTTCGCCGCCCACCCAGGGCGACGCCGCCGTGAACGTCCGGGCCCGGCGGTCCACGCCGAATTTGGGGTCCGGACCCACAAAGCGTACGACTCCCGCCCGGGCCAGCGCCGCGAGCTGCTCAGCGCGCAGCGCCGGCGGCCCGCTAGCCAGGCCTTCGACGAAGGATTCGAACCAGCCGCGGAGGCCCGCGACCCAGGATTCGTCCGTGATGCCGCTGTCGGCCACGGCGGTCTTCAGTACCGCCCGGCCGTGGTGCAGCGCGCCGATCGCCATCTTCACGGGGTCGTCCTCGCCCAGTGCCGAGCGCAGGGCGTCGTCGAGAAGGTAGTCGACGACGGCGGCGTCCAGTTCAATCCGGGAGCCAAACGAGCGCCGGGCCAGGGGCGCCGCGAGACCGAGCAGGTCCAGACGGTGGGCTGCCCGGACATGGACGGAAATCACCGATTCCGCGGCGTTCTCCCACTTAGCGGTCGAGTGAGCGTGCGGCCGTAGGGCCTCCTCCAGGGCGCGCAGGAACTCGACCGGCCCGGTCAGGATGGCATCGGGCTGCGAGCGCGCGAGGGTCGAGTAGTAGGCCCAGATCGCGTCCCGGTGCAGCAGCGGCCAGAGGTCGAAGTCGAAAGAGGGCCGGATTCCGGATTCGGCGAACTTCGCGATCGCGTCCTCGGTGCAGTACCGCAACTGGACCTCGCCCGGGTAGTAGCCGGTAAGCGTCGCCTTCGCCCGGTACGGGGTTCCGCGGCGCGAGGCGGCGATGATGAGCGGCTCGCGGCCGGATGGCAGGTACGTCAGTTCTGTGTTGCTTTCCCCGGCAACGAACCGGCCGCCGCGCCCTTCCGTCAGCTGTCCCATCACGTCGAAGAAGTTCAGGCCCATGCCGCGCACCAGGACAGGTTTTCCGGCCGGCACCACGGACCAGTCGACGTCGGCGGGCGCCGCAGGCGGGACGTACAGGAGTCCGAGTTCCTCCGCAGCGGAGAGCAGCTCCCGCTGTTCGGCGTTCAGCCGTGCGTCCAGATGGCCCATGGCAAGCACCACGGAGTCGACGGTAAGCACCGTCCCGTCGTCGAGCACGACGTCGAACCGCACCGACGATTCCGCAGGGGCGGCGTCCGCCGGGTCGACCGGCTCGGCGGCGGCGTGACGGACGGAGGTCGCCGTCGCCGGGTGGAAGTCCACGCTGACGCCGGCCGGCAGCACGGAGAGTAGTTCTTCGAGGGTGGACCGCAGGTAACGGCCATAGAGGGCCCGGCTGGGGAAGTCCGCCTCGCCGAGCCTGGACACCTCGTCGCGTTCCTCGTCAGTGAGTGCTGGCTGGGGGTGGCCCTGCTGGAGTTCGCGCCACTGGTCGAACGTGTGCCCGGCAAGTGGCGGAGCAAGTTCCGGGTCCTCGGGGACCAGGGTGGGGTAGAAGGATTGTGTGTTCATCAGGTACAGCCGCGACTGTCCGGGCTGCCAGACGTGCCCCGGGCCCGCCGGGTAGGGGTCGATCACGTCGACGTGCAGGGTTCCCCCGGCGCCGGCGGAGGCCCAATTGGCGAGGAGCCGTTCCAGCACGCTCGTGCCCCGGGGACCGGCGCCTATCACTGCCGTCCGGATGCTTCGCGATGTGCCCACGGCATCCAGCGTATCGGCAACCCGGCCGCTGGCTTGACGCCGGCGTGACTTGCTACTGCCGCACCGATGTTCTTGGATTGAGAAATGACCACCACAGAAGCTGATCACCCGTCCGCGTCCGGCCAAGCCAGCGGCGCCCTCCCGGCGGCAGGGACTTCCCCCGAACCCGTCGACGAGAACATCTGGCTGGAGGACATCTACGGCCAGGAGCAGCTGGCGTGGGTCCGTGAACAGAACGCCCGCACCGAGGAGCTCCTCGAAGATACCGAGTACGCCGCCCTGGAGGGCAGGATCCTGGAGGTCCTCGACTCCACCGACCGGATCCCCATGGTGGGCAAGCACGGCGAGTGGTACTACAACTTTTGGAAGGACCGGGACAACCCCAAGGGCCTGTGGCGCCGAACCAGCTGGGACAGCTACCGGGCCGGGACTCCAGAGTGGGATGTCCTGCTGGATGTCGACGCCCTCGCCGCTGCCGAGGGCCAGGACTGGGTCTTCCACGGCGCCAACTTCCTCCGTCCGGGCCCGGGTGAACCGCACCGGCGGGCCCTGCTGGCCTTCTCGCCCGACGGCGGGGACGCGAACCGCCACAGGGAGTTCGACGTCGAGGCCCGCGGCTTCGTGGACCCGGCCGACGGCGGATTCGACCTCCCGACCGGCAAGGGCAACGCCTCCTGGCTGGACGGGGACACCCTGCTCGTCGCCACCACCGCCCAGGACCTGCCACAGACCACCTCGTCCTATGCCCGGACCGGGGTGAAGCTGCACCGGGGGTCTTCCTTGGCGCAGGCAGAGCAGATTTTCGAGATTCCCGAGGACCACATGATGGCGATCGTGGCCCACGACTCCACTCCGGGCTTCGAACGCACATTCGCCGTCGACTGGATCAGCTTCTTCGAGAAGAACACCTCCGTGCTGCGCGACGGCCAGTGGCTACAGATCGACGTGCCCGCCGACGTGAACCTGAGTTCGCACCGCGAATGGCTCCTGTTCCGCCCGCAGCGTGACTGGACCGTCAACGGCACCACGCACCCGGCGGGTTCCCTGCTCGCTGCCGGGTTCGAGGACTTCCTCGCCGGTTCCAGGGACCTCGCCGTGCTCTTCACGCCCGATCCGCACACCTCACTGCAGTCTTGGAGCTGGACCAGGGACTTCCTGCTGCTGAACCTGCTCCGGGACGTGTCCTCGGAAATCCACGTCCTGGATCCGCGGCGCCCGGGGACGGACGCCGCGTGGGAGGCCACCGTGCTGGACGCCTGCCCGCCCCTGCACGACGTCAATGCTTTCGCGGTGGATGACGAAGACGACGCCGAGGGCTCGGACGACGACGGCACCGGCGGCGACGCCTCGGTGGCCGAGGGCGAGGCTCCGGGAGCAGGGAACGACTTCTGGCTCGTGGCCACCGGCTTCACGACGCCCACCACCGTGACCCGCGGGACCCTTGGACGCGACGGTGGCTCCGTCACCAGTACGCACGAGGTGATCCGGACTTCGCCGTCGTTCTTCAACGAGGCCGACTACGAAGTCCAGCAGCACTTCGCGATCTCAAGCGATGGGACGAAGGTTCCGTACTTCCAGGTGGCCGCCAAGGACCTGGTGCTGGACGGCCAGAACCCCACCCAGCTGTCCGGCTACGGCGGCTTCGAGATTTCGCGGACTCCGGCATACAGCGGCGCGATCGGCCGGGCGTGGCTGGAGCGACGGACTGCGGAGTCCAGCGGCGCCGTGGGTGAGGCCCCGCACCGCCGCGGCGGCGTCTACGTTGTGGCGAACATCCGCGGCGGCGGCGAGTACGGGCCGGCCTGGCACCGCGCCGCGCTGCAGGGCAACCGCCACCGCGCCTACGAGGACTTCGCCGCCGTGGCGAAGGACCTGATCTCCCGCGGCGTCACGTCCCGGGAGCGGCTCGGCTGCGTGGGCGGCTCCAACGGCGGACTGCTGGTGGGCAACATGCTCACGCAGTACCCGGAGCTGTTCGGCGCCGTGTCCTGCGGGGTCCCGCTCCTGGACATGCGCCGGTACACCAAACTCTCCGCGGGCTATTCCTGGATCGGCGAATACGGCGACCCCGATGTGCCGGAACAGTGGGAGTTCCTGAAGACGTTCTCCCCGTACCACCTGCTCAAAGACGGCGTGGACTACCCGGAGACGTTTATCTGGACGGCCACCTCGGATGACCGGGTGGGCCCGGTCCAGGCCAGGAAGATGGCGGCCCGCATGCAGGCCATGGGCATCCCCAATGTCTGGTTCCACGAAGCCCTCGAGGGCGGCCACGCGGGGGCCTCGGACAACCGGCAGGCGGCTGCCCTGCAGAGCCGCAGCCAGCATTTCCTGTGGCGGGCCCTGGCCGGCCGGGAGGCCTGATCCCGCACCCCCGAAAGCAATGGGCATCGCGGGGTCACTTAGCCCCCATCCCGACGCGGCAAAGTCAATCAGTGGGAGCAACGCAGGGGGTTAGGCTGCGTGCAGCAGCTGGTTCAGCCGGTTGGCTGGGGTTTCCAGGTTCAGGGTGGGCCGGGGCCGGCGGTTGAGTTTCGCGGCGACCTGCCGGAGGTCCTCGGGGGTGTGA
>NZ_JBFTLG010000027.1:0-57218 GCF_056396305.1 Arthrobacter sp. 05T420
GTTGAAGTCTGCGATCGACACCTTGCTGATGCTCCTTCGGCTCGACGTTATCTTGGGCAGCGTTCCGGGAGTTACGGCCGAACCCGGAATTTCCCCGCTGGTCTCCGAAGCGGTCGAGCGGCTGCGGACGGCCATAAATGTCATAGCCCGCAGGGACACTTGATTCATGGAAGGCACTCAGGGGCCCGATGTGGTTCCGGCAGATTCGGCACCGGCAACGACTGCGACGGTCGCGGACTTGGCCACGCTCCTGACCGGCCTCCCGGCCCCTGACAGCGCCGCTGCCCTGATCGATGAGATCCGGGAACTCGAAGACCTGAAATCCGCCATGGCAGCCCGACAGGCACGGCACGCCGTCGCACTGGATCTGTCCCAGCGCCGCGCCCAGGCCGCCGCCGGGATCCCCGCCGAGCAGCTCGGCGCCGGGATCGGCGCGCAGATCGCCCTCGCCCGGCACGAATCCCCCGCCAAAGGCGGCCGGCTCCTGGGCCTGGCCAAAGCCCTCGTGACCGAGATGCCGCACACCCTCGCCGCGCTGCAGTCCGGGCAGCTGAACGAATGGCGCGCCACCTTGCTCGTGCGCGAAACCGCGTGCCTGACCGCCGCGGACCGGGCCGCCGTCGACGAACACCTCGCACCCGACACCGGGACCCTCGCCGGGGCCGGGGACCGGCGGCTGGTCGCCACCGCCCGGGCCGCCGCGTACCGGCTGGACCCGCGCACCGTCACCGACCGCGCCGCACACGCCATGTCCGAGCGGCATGTCAGCCTCCGCCCGGCCCCGGACACCATGTGCTACCTCACCGCCCTGCTCCCGGTCACCGCCGGCGTCGGGATCTACACCGCCCTGAGCCGGCACGCCGACACCCTCCGGGCCGCCGGGGACCCCCGTTCCCGCGGCCAGGCCATGGCCGACACCCTCGTCGAGCGCTGCACCGGCACGCCGGGCGGGATCACCGGGGTCGAAATCCAGGTCGTCATGACCGACCGCACCCTCTTCCAGGCCGACAGTGAACCGGCTCGGATCCCCGGCTACGGCACCGTCCCCGCCGGCTGGGCCCGCGCCCTCATCAACGCCACCAACGCCACCAACGCCAAGGACGGCACAGCCGGCATCAGTTCATCCGGACAAAACGGCCCACAGGAATCCGGCGAGTCAACCACCGGTCCCCCCGAACCAGGCGGCACAGCCGGCGGACCCCCGGGACCCGGCCGCCCCAAGAGACCCAGTGACGCATCCGGTGCCGATGCCGACGCCGACGCCGACGCCGACGCCGACGCCGACGCCGACGCCGACGCGAACGCTTTCACCGTCTGGCTCCGACGGCTCTACACCCACCCGCGCACCGGCGAGCTCGTCGCCATGGACTCCCGGGCCCGGATCTTCCCGCACCGGCTCCGCCGCCTCATCCAGACCCGGGACGACACCTGCCGCACGCCCTACTGCGACGCCCCGATCCGGCACCTGGACCACATCATCCCCTGGCACCACGGCGGCCCCACCACCCAGACCAACGGCGCCGGCCTCTGCGAAGCCTGCAACCACACCAAAGACACCCCCGGCTGGCGAGCCCGTCCCGTAAACCCCGCGCACCCACAACTCGCGGACTCTGGACCCCGACCAGCACCCGGTCCAGCAGCCGGGCCCGGGCGCAGCAGTAACAGGCACACCATCGAACTCACCACCCCCACCGGCCACACCTACCACTCCACCGCACCACCCCTCCCGGGGACACCGCTCGGCTCAACAGCCACAGACCAGCCGGGCTCCCGGCAACGGCGCCAACGCCAACTCCGGTACCAAGCCAAAATGCGTCGACGCGCGCCCAGCCTTCCTCCGGCCGCCTAAACCCCAAGCAACTCAGTCCGCTGCGCCCGGGGACTGCTCCGGTAGGTGGCCCGTCAGTGTCTGAACGGCCTCTGCGATGCCCACGTCCTGCCGTTCAAGCTCTTCCATGAACAGCGTTCCGCCCGTTATGAGGCCGTCCTCCACCTCGAAGATGGTCACGCCGCGCATGTCGAAGGGCTGCCCGTCGGTGCGGGTGCCGCCCCAGGACCATTCGCTCCACGCGGTGTTACCGTCATCCACGGAGCGAAGCATTTCTGCGTGAAAATCGGGAATGCCAGCGAATATCGCCGCCCAGTTGGCGTGCATCTGCGCCCGCCCCACAAATGCCCTGGCCGGGTGGGCCGGTTGCACGCTGTTGTACGACTCATGAAACAACGCGGCGGCTGCCTCAAGGTCGTGGTCATTGAATGCAGCAAGCAGGCGTTGGATAACTTGGCTCATCAGATCACTCCTCGGCGCGGCGGAGCTTGTGCGCGATCTCATGCACCGGCGCGATGATGAATCGCAATGCTGGCGGAAATCCGCCTGCTTCCATCATCAGCCCTCGCCGCACTCGCCCGCTAGCATGCCGATCAAGTCCAGGAACCCACCAGACCAATGAGGTCCAGCGCGATCAAGTCCAGGAACCCACCAGACCAATGAGGTCCAGCGCGATCAAGTCCAGGAACCCACCAGACCAATGAGGTCCAGCGCGATCAAGTCCAGGAACCGACCAGACCGATGAGGTCCAGCGCAACCGAGTCGAAACGCCACTAGGGTCCGGGAGCTCCGGACCCTAGTGGCGTCGGCAAACGCTATCCGGTGACCTGCCTGGTGGTCGAGTTATAGGTCAAGCGGCCACCCTGGAAGTCCGATGCCCGGCCCACGGAAACCGAGTACTCGTCCCGGGCCGGATAGCCCAGGCGGCTTCTCTCCCAGCCAAGCGCTATCCACCTGGACCGGATCGCACCGGCGATCCAGTGCGCCCCCGTCTTCGGCGACCAGTAGATCGAGTGCCCAACCGCGCCCGAGAAGTGGTTGTACCGCCCCACCCCGTCCGGCGGGGTCATCTCGTCGGTTGTCGGATAGCCCAGCGGTCCCGTCTCCCAGCCCAGGGAACCCCAACTGGTCCGGATCGCACCGGCGATCCAGTGCGCCCCCGTCTTCGGCGACCAGTAGATCGAGTGCCCGACCGCACCCGAGAAGTGGTTGAACTTCCCTATCTTGTCCGGCGAGGACTTCTCGTCGGTGGTCGGATAGCCCAGCGGTCCCGTCTCCCAGCCCAGGGACCCCCACTTGGTCCGGATCGCACCGCTGATCCAGTGCGCCCCCGTCTTCGGCGACCAGTAGATCGAGTGCCCAACCACACCCGAGAAATGGTTGAACTTCCCAATCCCGTCCGGCGAGCCCTTCGTGTCGGTGATCGGATAGCCCAGCGGTCCTGCCTCCCAACCTAGCGACGCCCATTTGGCACGGATTTCGCCTTGGATATCGTGCGCCCCGGTCGTCGGCGTCCAATAAATTGAGGACCCTCCCGAACCGGAGAAATGGACGTACCGCCCCACCCCATCCTTGGTAGCCTTCTCGTCGGTGGTCGGGAAGCCGAGCGCACCGGCTGCACCGCCGGCGGCCTTATAACGGCCGTAGATCGCGCCCAGGAGCGCATGCGCCCCGGTAGTCGGTGACCAGCAGATCACCCCCCTGACATAGTCCTGGCACTTCCCGCCTGCCACGTCATACTCCAAGGCCAGCGACCGGCCGAGTTTCGACCGCGGGTCGCCGGCGCCAACCTTCCACGCGTAGGCAGCTATCGGGTCGTCCGTGCCCTTCCCCGTGAGCATTGTCTTGAGCGCGCCCTGGCCGTCGTCAGCAGTGATCAGGTAGAAAGTGTCGAGCG
This sequence comes from Arthrobacter sp. 05T420, assembly GCF_056396305.1. Lineage (NCBI taxonomy): Bacteria > Bacillati > Actinomycetota > Actinomycetes > Micrococcales > Micrococcaceae > Arthrobacter > Arthrobacter sp. 05T420. The sequence continues at coordinate 3,726 of NZ_JBFTLG010000027.1, forward strand.
TTCCGGCCTGACCCACTTTCGTCGGAGTAAACGTCACGGACTGATAGGCAGACTCGCCTGCGGGTATCTTCAACCCCTCGGCGATGGGACTGTCTGTGGAGAAGACCCCCTGCGGCGCCTTCGCCTTGGTGATGGTCATTGGGACGTTTCCGGTGTTCGTGATCTGGAAGGCCCGGGTCACTGAGGTCCCAACGGGGACATCACCAAAGTCCAGCGCGCCCGGCATTTGCAGGTGCGCCGCGCCGGAGACGGCGGTCGCGGCCACCTTTACGGTCACGCTCCCGCGGTCACTGGCGACGACGAGAGAATCGGTGACCGGACCCGCCGACGTCGGACTGAACAAAATGGACACGGCAAGCGACGCCAGTGGCTGGACCGTCCGCCCCACGACCGGCACCGTGGCGGGGTCGACGCTGAGTTGTGCGTTAGCCGGCAAGGTAACTCCAGTGATCTTGGCGACGGTGGTGCCCGTGTTGACGATATTTACCGTTCCCCGGCTGACCGTTTTTGTTGGCACGTCGGTGAACTGCACCACCGCCGGCGTCGCGCCCAGCCCGTCCTTGGTACCGACACCGTGGACGCCGAGAAGGTTGGTCTCGCCGTCGGCCGTTTTGACCGTGAGCGTGCCGTCTGCCTGGCCCGGAACCGCTGGCGAGAACGTCACGGGGAGCGTCATGCTGCCGCCTTTCGCCAGCGCCCGAGGCAACGTCAGCGTCGCTCCAAGATCGAACGGGGCACTGGCCGTGACGGTGTTGACCGTCACCGCCCGCGACGCCGTGATCGTCACGGTCCCCGTGCGAGTAGAACCCACTGGGGCTGCGCCCAGGTCGGTGTTCGTTGCCCCTACCGCTGAGGTCGTCGGGGCGCCGAAGCCTATGACCTGCCCGTCCCTGGTGCCGACGTATACCCGGCCCCGGTCGGTGGCCACCGAGGAGAACTTGGCCCCGGTACCCAATGGGGCGCTAAACACCTCCTTGAGGTTCCCTGTGTTGTCCGGTAGTGCACGGTAAGCGCGCAGTTCCGCACCCGCCCCCGTACCTCCGCTGACGTAGACCACCCAAACCAAGGCCGAGGACCCGTCCATACCGGAGGACGTCACCACCGGCGTACCCGAGCTGAATCCGAACGTGCCGGTGGACGTCCCGACGGCGGCGAGGCTGACCCCTCCCGCAGCGCCCGGCACGAGCTTGAACGCGCGAAGGAACCCGTTGCTCTCGACGACGTAGACGTATCCACCGGTGCTGGTCCCGAGAAACGCCGGCTTCCCCCACACTCCGTTGTATGGACCGGCTTTGTCCAGGACGGCGTCGGTCCCGCCCGGCCCCTGCGCCATGCCGCCCAGGTTGTCCCGGTCCAGCAGATACATGGTGCCGTCCTTGCCGATTTGGGCCAGCAGGTGCGGGTGTGCAGCGGTGCCGTAGCCGTCCGGGATCGCCACGGGCGCCCCGGCTCCCAGATCGGCGTCGTTGAGGTTCAACTTCGCGTTGTTGGCTGGGCTGAAGAAATCGGTGGGGGCCAGCTTGCCGTCACTGCCGACCCGGAGCCGGACCACCGCCTCTGCCAGGGTAGAGGGCGGCTTCGTTCCCGGACCTGGTTTGGGGGAAATGCCGTTCCCCGTGGTGAGCAGGATCTGACCGGGACCATCGGACACCAGTCCTCCGCCGGATTGCCAGATACCTCCCTCCGCGTTGGCGTTGCCCGATTCGGTCGCCCACATCGTCGTCTGCCGGCCGGCGGTCGATACGCCGACGACGTAGCCGACGAACGGCGCGTAGTCGCAGTGGCTGGCAAATCCTGCATATACGACCCCGTTCAGAAGCAGCAACCCGGGACGCTGCATCGCTGTCATCGGGTTGAACGGCCGGGTGGGGTCATTTGTCGGCGCGCCCTGGATGACGACGGGGAACCCGGGCTTCTCCGCACCGGTCACCACGTCCAGGGCATGCATGTACCAGTGCGGGAGCTTGGCATTTGCGCCGTCATTCGTCTTTGCAAGCAGGTAGACGCTCTTCGTCACCGGGTCGTAGACGGGAGTGGACGTGACTCCGATGTTGGGTGTGAGGTCGCCGCAACCCACCGTCGACGCCGGCCACGCTGGCCCGAGTTTGCGAGTCCACTTTGCAGCGCCGGTGGCGCTGTCCAGCCCGTAGACCGCGTTGTTTTCCGTCGCGGCAATCACGGTACTGCCGACCACGAGCGGTTGGGCGTACACCTGTCCATCCACTTTCGCGGAGAATAGCCTGCCGAAGTTAGAGGAGGCGACCGCCGATGGCGAGAGCCCGGGCTCGTCCTTGTCCCAACCAGACCGCAGCGAATCGTAGGCGATGGTCCCCACGTCCGCGACGGCGGGCCCGCTCAGTACCAGCCCGGCAAATGCGAGCGATGCTGACAACAGGGACGCCCAGGCACCCCGGGACCACGGGCGTTGCCGGGACCACGTTGCGCGAATTGGGGCCGCTCGATGCTTTGGGCGCTGCGGCGGCCCTCCCCTTCGTCCACCGCGTTGACGGCCGCTTAAATGCCCGGACGACACCCAAATATCTGTCTGATCACCCATGGTTGAGACCCGTTTCTGACCACTACATTGACTTTATTAACCCAGTACTTCGGAGCCTAAAAGCGGGGGCTTGGGGAGCGCGCGAGTGGATGCTACTCGACTTCTCGAGGGCGATTCGGGTTTTCTTCAGGTGGCTACTTGGCGGCTACTTGGGTTTTGCAATTAGCTACCTGCTTCGCCGGAAATGTCGGGCCGAGGCGCACTTCGTTCTGGCGCGGCAGCACATCATTTTCAGGCGCGAGGCAGCGGCCACACCTTGAGCTAGGGGAAGCGCGCAGCCAAGGGAATGCGCGGGTACAGGAAGCGCGCAACTAAGGGGACCGCTCAGCCAAGGGAACGCGCGGGCATGGGGAACTGCCGGGCTGGCAAGGCCGTTCCCCATCGGGATCAGGCGGGCGTGCGGGAACGTCTCAGCGTCCCGGCCCGAGCCTTTTTCGCGACGGCGGCGCGCGCCTTTCGCTGGAGGGGTCTCCCCTACCGGTTCATCACTGCGTGCAGGATTGCCGCACCCAGCGGACCTGCCGTGGCCAACACCAAAAAGCCCGCGGCGGGAACACCAAGCACCCACGCAACCCGGCGCCGTCGTGCCTGATCAACCAACCTCCGGAGGGCGGCGAAGTTCGTCTTGAGCTCATCCGGTTTGCCTGGGAAAGCGGGCTTCGTGTGCCAGGTCCGGGCATTGACGGCAGCGGCAGCGACGCGTTGGACCTCTTCCGCGTCCAGCACAGCTTTGCGCCGCTGCAGAAACCCCAGGACCTGCCGATCGCTCAGCACAATCACCTCGCGCGGCTTCTCCTTGATCGTCAGCCGCTTGGGTTCCACGATCACCACGACCGCCGTGACGTCGACGGCGGCGCCAACTGCGGTGCTGAGCAGTTTCGAGGCCCGGGCGCCCTCGTGCGCGGAGTTATTGAGGTGGCGGAGTTTCTTTCCTGAGACCATCAGGGTTTGCCCTGCTACCCAGATATTTTGGCCCGCATGGTTCTTGGTGTTGAGGGTAAAGACGCCGGCGGGACCGACCAACACATGATCGATGTCCGCCCAGCCGGAGCCCACGGGGACGGCATGCAGTACCAACCATTCGGGTCCGAGCTTTGCCAGGACCCTGCCGACGGCGATCTCGCCCAGCGCACCGCGGTACCAGGGCCAGCTGGCGTCGCTCAACGGACTGGCACCGAACACCCGCCTGAGCAGCGAACGCGGCGGAACGAGCTCCTGGACTGCCAGCAGCTCCTCGATCACGGACTGGGCCGCAAACCGCTCAGTCAACGGCGCCGACGCCGGATATCCGCTCATTGCCGCGACACTCGTGTGGGACGCATGCGACGCAGTTTAGGCGCACAAGCCCGGCCCGCAAGGAGGAGGCCGCGGCGCGCCGGAATCTTTGCTTCGTCGCGTTAGGCTCATCCCATGTCGCCCGATCGATACCTGGCCGAGCTGGCCGGCTTTCTGGACCATCTTGGCACGCTCGCCCGGCAGTCTGAGGACCGGCTTGCCCGTACCGTGCCGGCATGCCCGGACTGGACGCTCGAGCAGCTATTCGGGCATCTCGGATCAATCGAGCGGTGGGCCGCCGCCGTGGTCCGCGGGGGCGCCTTCGTCAATGAACCGGCACCGCCGGCCGAGGGCGCCGCGGCCTGGTTCCTCGAGGGCACGGAACCCTTCCTCGAGACGATGACGGCAGTTGACCCAGAGAAACCGTGTTGGGATTTCGGCCCGCCGCCGCACACCGCCGGGTTCTGGCTTCGGCGCCAGGCCCACGAACACTCCATCCACCTCATCGACGCCTGTCAGGCGCTTGGCTCTGACATCCCCGTCCTGGGGGACGACTTCATGCTCGACGGCGTCGACGAGGTCCTGGCGATGTTCGCGCCGCGCCAGCTGCGACTGGGCCGGATGCCGCCCCCGGACAGGGCCGTGACCTTCCAGGTGCCCGGGGCCGCGGGCTGGACGCTGGGCCCTGGTCCGGCCGTGGCATCGATCTCCGCCCCGGTGCCCGCCATGTACCTGGGCTTGTGGGGCCGGTCCAGCCTGGAGGATGTCGCCCTCATTGAAGGCGATGCCGACGCTGCCCTGCGCGTGCTTCGGGGCCCCCTCACACCGTGAGCCACGGATTCCGGGCTTAGGATACGAACACGTCCTGGGAAGCTGCCGACGCAACTAGAAGCCGCCGGACGCTTTCGTGACCACAGCCCGAAGGGAACCCACCGCATGTCAGATTACGCCGCCCCCGAGTCCGCAGATATTGCCCAACCCGTCCCGAGGTGGGGCATCCTCGGCACGGGGTTCATCGCCGGGCTGCAAACGCCGGACCTGATTGGCGACGGCTCAGTGGTCCAGGCCGTGGGCTCCCGAAACCTGGCGTCGGCTGCGGAGTTCGCGGCCCGGTTTCAGATCCCCTCGTCCCATGGCAGCTACGAGGACCTCGTGGCCGACCCGGACGTGGATATTGTCTACATTTCGACGCCGCACCCGTTCCACCACGAAAATGCGCTGTTGGCCCTGACCGCCGGCAAACACGTGCTGATTGAAAAGCCCTTCGCCATGAACGCCTGGCAGGCCCGGGAGATTGTGGAGCTCGCCGAGTCGAAGGGACTGATCGCCCTGGAGGCCATGTGGACCCGCTATCTTCCGCACATGGTCCGCATCCGTGAACTGATTCGATCCGGCGCCCTGGGCGACGTCCGGACAGTAATCGCGGACCACAACCAAAATCTGCCCAAGGATCCGACGCACCGCCTCAACGACCCCGCACTGGGCGGCGGCGCGCTCCTGGACCTGGGCATTTACCCCGTGTCCTTCGCCTTCGACGTCTTCGGAGCGCCCGCCGGCATCCGGGCAGCAGCCAGCATGACTGAAACCGGTGTTGACCGGCAGACCGCCATGATTTTCGAGTACGGGGACGGGCAGCAGGCCGTGCTGCACTGCGCCCTCGACACCGCGGGTCCGAACCAGGCCTCGATCATCGGCACCGAAGGCCGAATCGAGATCCCGTCAGTCTGGTACGAGCACACAGCCTTCACCCGGTACGACGCCGACGGCAACGTCGTCGAGCGCTTCGAAGAGCCGGTCGCTGGCCGCGGAATGCAATACCAGGCGCGGGAAATGGAGCGGCTCATTGCTGCACGTGCCACTGCAAACGACATCCTGCCACCACGGCAGAGCGTTCAGGTCATGGAGGCCTTGGACGAAATCAGGCGCCAGATCGGCCTTACCTACAGCAGCGACAAGAAGTAGGACGGGCGCCTCACCACCCAGCGCCGTGAGAGGCATGTCCGGTGCCCGCTCAGCCGCGTCCGATCAACTGGGCAACTCGGTCGAGCTCTTCTTCCACGTTGTAGAAATGTACGGCCAGCCGGATCCTGCCCTCGCGGACCGACGCCACCACGTTGGCCTGGCGGAACCGCGCCACCACCGCCTCGGTGTCTCTCACGGCAACGGAGACGATGGTCGAGCGGTGCTGCGCGGTGAAGGGCCGGAAGTCGGAGCCTTCCGCCGCCAGGGCGGCCTGCAGATGAAGCGCGAGCCGGGCGTTGCGTTCGAGCAAGGCATTGATGCCGAACCGGCGGAAGATGCCGAGGGCCGCCTGCTCGGCCAGGGCGGGAAACCACGCCAGCGAGGCATCCAGCTTCGAGGCCGTGGGTGAGAGGTCCATGGCCGGACCGTAGAAGCTTTCGGCCGGATTGCGGGCGGCCTTCCAGCCCGGGCCGATGGGCCGGACGCGGTCCAGCAGCCCGCTCCGGACATAGAGGTAGCCCATGCCCCGGGAGCCGAGCAGGAACTTGTGGCTCGCTGCGGCCAGGAAATCCACGCCGTCGCGCACCACGTCCAGCGGCACCGCGCCCGCCGCCTGGCAGGCGTCGACGAAGAACCAGGCGCCGGAGCGGGCAGCGACCCGGGCGAGCGCGGCCAGGTCGGTCCGGTAACCGTTGGCCGAATGAACGGCGCTTACCGCGATCAGGCGCGTGCCGCCGTCGGCCGCCTGCCCAAACGCCTCGGCCGTCACGCCGTCGCCGCCCGGCGCCACGGCGCGGACCTCGTAGCCGCGCTCCCGGAGCAGGAGCCAGGGATAGTAGTTCGAGACGAATTCGTTCTGTGCGACTACCACGTTCTCTCCGTGCTTGGCGGGTGGCAGGTTGGCGGCCACGATCCCGGCGGCTGAGCTCACGGCCGGAACGATTGCGATCTCCCCGGCCGTGGCGCCGACGATCTCCGCGAACATGGCACGGGCGTCCTCCCCTGCCCGCTCGGCTTCCAACCAGTCGAACCGGCCGGCAGACCAGCGCCCGGCCGCCAGTTCGTAGGCCTCCCTCGCGGGGGCGGAGCCGACATTCATGGTCGCGGTGTTGAGATAGATGGTGTCCTTGAGCCCGGGGAAGAGCTGGCGGATATCGGCGGCGTCCATGTCAGGGACCGTCCTAACCGTGCCCGGGCGCCGGGTTCAGGCCCCTCGCGTAGGCCGCCTGCCCCACGTGCTGGAGGCAATCGGCAATCGTGCTAACCAGCCGTACCCCGAGCGTGACGGGCGGGTCCCAGCGGGTATCGACGATTCGGTCGAAGTCGTTGTCGCCGAGGGTCTTCAGGAATTCCACTGTCTGCCGGTGAACAGCGTCGTAGTACTCGAGCAACAGCTCCGGCGGTGCCTGCACCGCGTCGACCTGTGCGCTCGTATGGCTGTAGCCGGTGTCCCGCTTGGACAGGGGCAGGTCGAAGCGGGCCGCAAACCCCTGCGAGGTCCAGACCTGGTCCAGGCCGGCGGCCGACGCCAGTTGCACGTCCTCGACCCGGCCGAGGTGCCAGATGAGCCAGGCCATCGAGTTCCCCGTGCCTGCGGGCCGTCGGAGCAACGTGGCATCGTCGACCCCTGCCAGGGCGTCGGCCACCGTCTCATGGATCCGGCCGAAGGCGTCCAGCAGCAGTTCATTGGATTTCATCGAGTCCCCTCGCTGTTCATGATCGGTGCTTGTTCATGATCGAAGTGCTGTTCATGATCGGTGAGCCCCATGCTTGCATGGCAGCCGCAGCCGCGGATAGGGCCGAGCGTTTCGGCCTCTTCGGCGCAAGCGAAGGTAAAGCCTGCGGCAACCGGCCGGCACAGTCCACGAGGTCTTGGCAGCGGCGACCCCCGCGCCTACCCTTACGAACTATGAGCAACCTGTTGCCTGCAGCGCAGCCGGAGCGACCGACAAGCAGTCGCTGGGAACGCCGGGACAAGTTCCATCTCGCGGGCATCACCGGCTTCGTCATCCTGCTCAATGTGGTCGGCTGGAGCGTGCTGACGCTGGCCGTGGCTCCGCAGAACTTCGCCCTGGGCCGCTCCGGTGTGTACGGGGTGGGGCTGGGCGTTACGGCCTTTCTGTTGGGAGTGCGGCACGCGTTCGACGCCGACCACATCGCCGTCATCGACAACGCCACCCGCAAGCTGGTCGGTGAGGGGCAGACCGCTCTGGGGGTGGGCTTCTGGTTCTCGCTGGGCCACTCGACCGTCGTGTTCGGCGCGGCGCTGCTCCTGGCCCTCGGCGTGAGATCGATGGCCGGCAGCGTGCAGAACGAGGACTCAGCTCTCATACAGACACTGGGGCTGGTGGGAAGCGCCGTCGCTGGGACATTCCTTATCCTGATCGGGCTGGTGAACCTCGTCTCCGTGATTGGCATCGTCCGGGTCTTCCGCGGGATGCGCACCGGCGAACTGAACGAGGCCGAGCTTGAGCATCAGCTCAACAACCGGGGCTTCCTGGCCCGACGGCTTGGCGGAACAATCCGCAGGATCGCCAAGCCATGGCACGTCTATCCGGTCGGCCTGCTGATGGGCCTGGGATTCGACACCGCGTCCCAGATTGCCCTGCTCCTCCTCGCAGCGGGTTCCGCGGCCTTCTCCTTGCCCTGGTACGCCATCCTGGTCCTACCCGTGCTGTTCGCCGCCGGAATGAGCATCTTCGACACCGCCGATGGCGTGTTCATGTCCAGGGCGTACGGGTGGGCATTCCTCAAGCCGGTCCGCAAGGTGTTCTACAACCTGACAGTCACGGTGCTCTCGGTTGTAGTGGCACTGGTGGTCGGCGTCATCGTGCTGCTCGGGCTCGTGGCGGACAAGCTGGGAATCAATTCAGGGCCGGCGGCCACAATCGGCTCGCTGGAGCTGGAAAACGTCGGATACATCATTGTCGGTCTCTTCGTGGTCATCTGGCTGATCGCGCTCGCCGTCTGGAAATTTGGCCGGATCGAGCAACGCTGGAGCCAACCCGGCACCAGCTGAGGCCCCTGCGGCGCAGAGCGGCCAGCAATGTGATGAATCCCTCATGACGCGATGGGTGCCGGTGGAGTTCCCGATTCGCCAGGCACTTCCGGACGCGGCGGCCGCTTCCGAGCCGATCCCCTCGGAACGGATGAATTATCTTGGCCCAGGAGCTCGTTTTTCTAGAGTGAAAATTCGGATTTTGTGCCGCCAGCGCCTTATTGGCAGAATTTAAGGAAAGGGTGCGGACGAAAGTCCGCACCCAATTTTGCGGAACGCTTCCGTGACGATTCCAGCCACCACAGGGAGCACCATCCATGATTTCCGTCAGCCAGGTCTCAAAGAGCTACGGCTCCGGGCCGACCGCGGTCCGGGCCCTCGACGACGTCACGCTGTCCGTCGCCCGCGGCGAGATCTTCGGCGTCGTTGGGCAGAGCGGCGCCGGTAAGAGCACGCTGATCCGCACCATCAATTCCTTGGAACTTCCGGATTCTGGGAGCGTGAAGGTCGATGGCCGCGAGATGACCACACTGTCCGGCGCAGCCCTGCGAGAAGCACGGCACAACATTGGCATGATCTTCCAACACTTCAACCTGCTCAGCAGCAGGACCGTGCAGGCGAATGTGGAACTGTCGTTGGAGATCACAGGCGCCGGGCGCGCAGCCCGGCGCTCCCGGGCTCTCGAGATCCTCGAACTCGTGGGCCTGCACGGCAAGGCCTCCGCCTACCCCGCACAGTTGTCTGGCGGACAGAAGCAGCGCGTCGGCATTGCCCGTGCGCTGGCTTCCAACCCCACAGTACTGCTCAGCGACGAGGCGACCTCAGCACTGGATCCGGAGACGACCCGGCAGATTCTTGATCTCATTCGGAAACTGAGCAGGGACCTTGGGCTGACAGTGCTGCTCATCACGCACGAAATGGATGTCGTGAAGCGGATTTGCGACTCCGCCGCCGTCATGAGCGGGGGACGGATCCTTGAGCAGGGACCCGTGGATCGGCTGCTGACGACAGAAAAATCCCTGCTGGGCCAGGCGCTGTTCCCCATGGGAGAGATCCCGGAGACGCCCAGCGCCATCATTGACATCACCTTTAGCGGAGTCAAAACCGACCGGCCCGTGATCGCCCAGCTGGCGCGCAAGCATGGCATCGACGTCGGAATCCTGGGTGCCGCAGTTGAAACCGTCCGCGGACTCCAGACGGGCCGCACCCGGCTCGAGCTGCCCGGTGATGAGCGGACCGTGGCCGCCGCCGTGGCCGATCTCCGTTCCCAAGGACTCTTCGTGGAGGTAGTCAAGTGATCGACCGTAACGACCCGTACTTTTGGTCGGACCTGCTGGACACGATCCTCAAAGGCGCGGGAGAGACGTTTTACACCGTTGGCCTCAGCCTGCTGTTTACGATTCTTTTCGGCCTGGCCGCCGGAGTCCTGCTCGTGACCACCGAATCCGGTGGCCTGCTGGCGAAGCTCTTCGGCAGCCGGGCGCTCGGGTTCGCTGTCAACCGCGTGCTCGACGTCGTGGTGAACATTGGCAGGTCCGTCCCCTTCATCATCCTCATGATCCTGCTCATTCCGTTTACCCGCCTGCTGGTTGGATCCTTCATCGGACCGACCGCCGCGATTGTCCCGTTGACCATCGCCGGTATTCCTTTCTTCGCCCGGCTGGTGGAGATAGGCATCCGCGAAGTGCCTGTGGGACTCGTCGAAGCCGCCCAGTCGCTGGGCGCCAGCCGGTGGACCATCCTGACCAAGGTCATGGTTGCCGAGGCAGTCCCGGCCCTGGCGCTCGGGCTGTCCACCACCGTGGTCGGACTCATCGGCTACTCCGCCATGGTGGGCGCGGTGGGCGGCGGCGGCCTCGGGGACGTCGCATTCCGCTACGGATACCAGCGCTACAGCCCGGAATACATGTTCGGAGTTGTCATCCTCCTGGTCCTGCTGGTGCAGGTCTTCCAGTCCCTGGGCAACTTCGCGGCGCGGCGCCTGTCCCACCGGTAGCCACCGCCCGCACCGCACCCCCAGCTAAAACAGCAAACCCAGCTAAGACCGCAAACCCCACCCCAATGCCCCATCCCCTTCTGCGAAAGAGTCCCAAATGTTCCGTGCACAAATCCTGAAGGCTGCCGCGACCGGCGCGGCCGCCATCCTCGCCCTATCCGCCTGCGGCGCGGGTTCCGCCAGCCAAGGCGGGGCCGCCGAGACCATCAAGGTCGGTGCCCTCGCGGTTCCCGCCGGGGACATGTTGAAGCAAGTCCAGCGGGAACTCGCCCCCAAACAGGGCCTCACCGTGGAGTACAAGGAGTTCAGCGACTACAACACGCCCAACGCGGCTGTGAGCGACGGCGACATCGACGCCAACCTGTTCCAGAACACCACCTTCATGGAGACCTACAACAAGGCTTCCGGCAAGAGCCTCGTCAGCGTGGGCAAGGTGTATCTGCCGCCCATGGCCCTGTACTCCAATGGCGTGGCCAACCTTGCGGCCCTTCCCGACGGCGCCTCGGTCGCCATCCCCAACGACCCCACCAACGAGGCCCGGGCCCTGAAGCTGCTGGCGTCCAAGGGACTGATTGACGTCAGTGAAAACCCGATCACGCTCAAGGACATCAAGGCCAACCCAAAGAACCTCCAGTTCACGGAGATCGAAAACGCCAGCCTGCCGCAGGCCCTCAACGACAAGGACGCGGCAATCGTGACACTGGCATTTGCCCTACCTGCCGGCCTGAGCGCCGACAAGCAGCTGCTGGTCGAGGGCAAGGACAGCGCCTACTACAACGTCCTGGCAGTGAAGGCCGAAATGAAGGATGACCCGCGGGTGCAGAAGCTCTACAAGATCCTGACCTCGCAGGACATGAAGGATTTCATCCAGACCAAATTCAAGGGCCTGGTGATCCCTGCCAGCTGACCGCTTGGCGCTTCCCTGGCCCCTCACCCGGACCATCCGGTTCGGGTGAGGCGCCGGCCTGCGGGACGGGCCTATGGTCAGGGCATGGGACTATTACGCCGCCGCCATGACGAACCCGCAGCCCAGCGGTTTCAGATGCGCGAGAAATTGCTGTCGATTGGCGATGACTTCTGGATCGAAGACGACCAGGGCAGACGCGCCTACAAGGTCAATGGCAAGGCAGTTCGTGTCCGGGACACGTTCGCATTGGAGGACGCCTCGGGAAACGAGGTGGCGCACATCCAGGAGCGCAAGCTCTCAATCCGGGACAAGGTCTCCATCGAGCGCGGCGGCGACACCGCCGCGACGGTCCACAAGGCGCTGGTCGGACTCCGCGATCGCTTCGCCATCGATGTGAAAGACGGCGCCGACATGAAGGCGCACGGCAACATCGTCGACCATGAATACGAGATAGAGCGCGACGGCCACACGGTCGCCACGATCTCCAAGAAATGGTTCCGCGTGCGTGAGTCCTACGGCGTCGAAGTCGCTGAAGGCGAGGACGTCCCGCTCATCCTGGCAATCACCGTCGCCATCGACTCCTTGACCTAGCCCGTTCAGCGAACATGGCGCCGAGGAACCGCCCCCGCTCCCTGCTAGCCCCGACCCTGTGGAGGTTGTTCGGGTTCTTGACAGCGAGCGCGGTCTGCGGCGTGCTGGCCGCCAGCCTCTTGGTGCCCACCGTGGCCGCGACCGGCGTCGCCGTCAGCGATTCGATCAAATTGTTCAACGGCCTCCCGTCGGAGCTGACCGTTGATCCGCCGTCGGAGTCGACCAGGGTGCTCAGCGCCGACGGGAAAACGATCGCAACCTTCTTCGCGGAAAACCGCGTGAAGGTCAGGCTCGACCAGATGTCCCCGTACGTCAAGGACGCGATCGTCGCGATCGAGGACCGCCGCTTCTACGAGCACGCCGGCATTGATCCCCAAGGGATTGTCCGGGCGCTGGTGTCCAACCTGACCAGCGGCGGGAGGCAGGGCGCCTCCACACTGACGCAGCAGTACGTCACCAACGTGCTCAATGAATCCCTGGTCTCTGCGGACAGGGGCGATCAGATTGTCCTCAACGGGCAGAAGAGCATGGCCGACAAGATTCGCGAGATGAAGCTCGCCGTCGAATTGGAGAAGAGGTTCACCAAGGACCAGATCCTTGAGGGGTACTTGAACATCGTGTTCTTTGCCCGGGATGCCTACGGCATTGAAGCCGCGGCCCGATATTTCTTCAACACCACGGCCAAGGACCTCACGCTGCCGCAAGCTGCCCTGCTGGCAGGTCTCGTGAACAGCCCCAGCTTCTACAATCCCGCCCTCCATCCGGAAAACGCCGTCCAGCGACGAAACCAGGTGCTCGGCAGAATGCTCAAGGACGGCGCTATCTCGAAGGCGCAACATGATGCCGCCGTCGCCGCCCCGGTGGGCCTGAAGATCACCCCCGGGATGCAGGGATGCGCCGGCGCCGAAATGGCACCGTACTTCTGCGACTACGTTTCCCACCTCATCCTCAACAACCCGGCCTACGGCGCGGGTATGGCCGAGCGTGAGAGGAAGCTGTTCCGCGGCGGCCTGACCATCAGAACCACCCTGGACAGCCGGCTCCAATTGGCCGCGCAGGCGCAGGTGGATGCCACAGCCGGGGCGAACCCGGACAAATGGGGGGCCGCGATGGTCTCGATCGCGCCCGGAACGGGCAGGATCCTGGCGATGGCGCAAAACACCGTCTTTCTCCCGGCGCCCGGAAAATTCGATACGCAGTTGAACTTCAACGTCGATTCCAAGGATGCCAACGGTAACGACCTCAACGGAGCTGGCGGCTTCCAGCCTGGTTCCACCATGAAACCGTTCACGTTCGCCGAGTGGCTCAACGAGGGCAAATCCCTGACCGCCATGGTGGACGCCTCCCGGCGGTCCTATCCCCTCGGATTCCGGTGGAGGTCAAGCTGCGGCAGGGTGCTCGGTGCCTACAGCACGGCGCAGAAAGCCCTCGGCGCCGCGGACGACCTGCAGAACAATGACCTGGGATACTACCGCCGCATGCCCGTGAACTACGGGCTGTACAACTCCATCAACACCGCCACCTTCGCCGAGGCCGCCCAGCTGGACTTCTGCGGCATCCAAAAAATGGTGGACGCCGCAGGGATCCACAGCGGCGTGGACAACGCCCAGGTCAACATGCACCAACTGGGCAACCTGCTCGGCGCCATCGGCGTGGCCCCGCTCCATCTGGCCAACGCCTTTGCCACCTTCGCCAACGACGGCAAATACTGCACACCCATAGCGATCACGGCAGTAACCGACGCAGCGGGACAGAAGCTGCCGGCCGAGACCAGCGCCTGTCACGGTGCGATCAAGCCCGAGGTCGCCCGCGGTGTCAACTCCGTGCTGCAGGATGTGCTCAAGCGCGGGTCAGGCGTTTACATCAAGCCCAAGGTCCAGGACAAGTTTCCGACCGCTGCCAAGACGGGCACCTCCAATACCAACGGCGCCACCTGGGTAGTGGGCTACACGTCCGGCCTCGCCACGGCCTCCTTCTTCGGCGACACCCTCCACGGCCAGAAGCGGCCCGGTCAGAACATCACCGTCAACGGCAAGTTCTACAAGGCCATCGACGGGTACATGCTCGCCGGCCCGCAGTGGGCGAACTACATGCTGAAGGTAGCCGGTTACTACCCCGCCGCTGCCTTCCCGAAACCGCCGGAGTCCATGACCCGGAAGCAGCCCGCGCCCCGGACACCGTGCTACCCCCGGTTCTATCGTGCGCGGTGTCGTTGACCTTGTCCCAGGACGCTCTGGATCCGAATCCGCCCCTACGCCACCGGGCTATACCATCGGGCCCGGAGCCTCTATCCTCTTGCCATGAGAGACGGGGGCAAATTCCGGCGAGGGGATTCGCGACACCGCACGCGGGTGGCTCGTGACTACCGATAGCGCCCAGCAGCAGGACAACTACGACGCCTTCCTGTCGCGGCTGGACGCCGCCACCACCAGCCTGAACACCCGGGCCGGCTCGCTGGACAAGGCGATGGCAGCGGTCTCGTTGCTGTTGGGACCATATGAATCCGCCGTCCGGAAATGGGAACGACGGCGCCATTACGTCAGTGAACAGCTCGCCGCGCACTCCGGGTCCCCGCAGTCCTACACCGCGCTTTGCGAGCTCCACATCGTGGCAGGAAAGATGGAATCGATGCTGCGCGGCCGTGTCGAGCGCGTCACCGAAAAACTGGCCATCATGCAAGTCCGGCGCGAGGCCATCGACAAGGCACTGCTGGAGCTTGAGCTGAGCAGAATCAAACTGACGTCGTCCCGGATGCTCTCACAGGACCGCCAAGAGCTCAGCAGCATCTTTTCGGAACTCGCCGGCACCACCGTTGCCACCGGCGCCATTCCCGATACAGGGCTGCTCACCGATCTCAAGGAAGCACGCGAGGCAATCATCCTGGCCGAAGCGCTCATGGAAGTGAAGGGGTACTAATCATGGAAATTTCACGGCGCGATCAGCCCCGCAAGGACACTGTCGCTCTTGTTCGCTGGTCAAAGAAACCTGGCGAAAACCCCGTGTTCAAGTTCATCATTTCCAGCATTTTCGGATTGGTCCTGTGCCTGTTCCTGATGATCTTCCTGCCCTTCCTCAGGAGTTTCGGTGCCATGGTTTTGTTTATCTTCCTCTTCGCCGCGCTCCTCACGGTGCGCACAGTCTCGGCCCAGAGGCGCTTCATGAAGGGGCTGACCAAGCGGGTGAATGACACCCTCGCCGAGGTCACCAGCAGCCCTGGCGACCAACTGTCGGTCAAGCAATTCCGGCACATGACCAAGAGCGGCGAGCAGCTTCCGCTCCTTGTCAGCGGCTTGCCCGGATTGAACCTGCATGTGGCCCGGGCTTCAACGCTGGAGAGGAATGCGCCGGAGAAATGGGTCGCCGTCTTCACGGTGGTCCCTCCGGAGAACGGGACCGCCAGCTTCGACCGCTTGGTGGCAGCCGCCGTCGACGCCGGCCACCGGTACCAGCAACCTGGTTAGTCGGCCGCCCCGCTGATCAGATCCAGCACGCGGCGCAGCGCCGGATTACGGGCTTCCCGCCTCCAGATGGCATGCAGTTCGACCGGATCGGTCTCGAAACCACCCAGTTCGATGTATTCCACGCCCTCGATGCCGAGGGCCGTTGAGGATTGTGGGACCAGGGCTATTCCCCGCCCGGCCGCGACCAGGAAGATCATGGTCAAAATCTGGCTGACCGTGTGGACAAACGTGGGGTGGGATGAGACCAGGCTGATCACCAGGTCATAGAAGTAGCGCGCCTGGGTGGGCGAGTGCATGATCAGGTCTTCGCCGTGCAGGTCCTCGACGCTCACGAGCCGGTCCAGGCGGGTGAAACGGTGCCCTGCGGGGACCGCCACCATGATCGGCTCCCGATAGAGCAGGCGCGAATCGAAAAGGTCCTCATCAAAGGGCGGGCGGGCTAGCCCGAGGTCAATCTCGCCGTTGATCAGGGCGGCTGTCTGGTCCTTGGTCACCATCTCGCGCAGGTCGATATCGACATCCGGAAGCGCGCTCGAGATCTCATTGAGCAGGGCACCGAGCAGCCCGAACGTCGATGCCGCCGTAAAGCCGATGCGGACGAAGCCGGCCGAGCCCTGGGATATTCTCCGGGCCATGCTTGGCGCGGCTTCGGCGAGTTCCAGCAGCTTGACCGCATCCGTGAGGAAAGCCGAGCCGGCGGCCGTCAGCGCGACGCCCCGGTTGTCACGCTCAAACAGCTGCACGCCGATTGACTTTTCGAGCTTTTGAATCTGCCGGCTCAGGGGTGGCTGGGTCATATTGAGCCGCACGGCAGCGCGGCCAAAGTGGAGTTCCTCAGCGACGGCGACGAAGCCACGTAGTTGGTCCAGGGAATACATAATGCCGAAACAGTATCACGCCATGCCTTAATCGTCTTGGACACGCATCACTGACCACCCTAATGTTCAGTGGGAGCCGCCGACGTGACGGAACTCACCGAGAACGGCTCCATCCTCGCAGCGAACATTCAAGGGAGAATCTTCATGATCAAGTCCACCTTCAGCCGACGCTCTGTTCTCGGCGCGGGAACCGGCCTCGCACTCGCCCTGGCCCTGACCGCTTGTGGCGGCAACGTTGCAGGCAACAGCGCCCCGGCGGACGGCAGCAAGTTCCCGTCGGGTCCCGTGACGCTGACCATCGGGGCGGCCCCCGGAGGCAGCACGGACCTGATCGGCCGCGCCCTGGCGGAGAACGCCAGCTCGGGCCTGGGCGCACCGATCCCGGTGGTCAACAAGCCGGGCGCCAACGGCGCACTCGCCACCAAGGAAGTCGGCGGCGCCAAGGCGGATGGCCAGACGCTCGTCATCCTTAATGCCTCGCTCTTCGCCATCACCCCGCTGGCCGTGTCGGCCGATGAAACTGTCAAGATCGAGGACTACGAGGTCATCACCGGGATTTCCCAGGACGACTACGTTCTGGTCACAAATGCCAGTTCCGGGATGAAGACAATGGAGCAGCTCACCAAGGCGGGGAAGAAGTTCAACTTTGCCACCACCGGCGTCGGCACAGGCAGCCAGCTCGCCCAGGCCCTGCTGTTCAAGCAGGCCGGAATCGAAGGCACCGATGTGCCGTTCGACGGCGGCGCTCCCGCCATGACCGCTCTCTTGGGAAACCAGGTCGATGTTGCCACCATCCAGCTGGCCGAAGCGATGCCGCAGATCAAGGCGGGCAAGCTCAACCCGGTGGTTGTCTTCTCGAAGGAACGGAACCAGTACCTGGCCAACACTCCGACGGCCATCGAAGCGGGCTACGACGTTCCGGTTTCGCAGTTCAGGGCCGTCGCGGCGCCGAAGGGCACGCCGGAGCCGGTGCTCGAGAAACTGCGGGCAGCCTTCAAGACCGCCTTCGCCTCCGACGCGTACAAGGCATTCAACAAGCAAAACCTGTTTACTGCAGCGGAAAACGACGGAGCACAGGTCGCGAAGGACTGGGCAGCGGATGCGGCGAAGTTCAAGGAACTTGCACAGAAGTACGACGTGAACCTGGGCGGCGGGAAGTGACGTCAAGCTCCCAGCAGGAGGCTCCCCCGGTCGCCTCCACCGCGCACGCAGCCTCCGGCACCGGGTACTCAGCAGCCGAAGCCGATCCTGTCGAGCCGCTGACGGCCGAACAACTGGCAGCTGAATGGGACGAGGAACGGCCCCCGGCTGCCGGGCCTCTCGCCAATGTGGCGGCGGGTGTCGTGACGGCATTGCTCGGTGTTGCCGGCGTTGCACTGTCGCTGTCCATGGGCATCGGCACCCCGGAACGCCCGGAAGCCGGTATGTGGCCCCTCATCATCAGCCTGGTGATGGCGGTTCTGTCCGTGGCACTTCTGCTCTTCGGGCGCAAGACCCTGGACGCCGAGGCGTTTTCTTCTTCCAGCTGGCAGGTCGCTGCCGGCGTGGGGACCCTGATCGGGTTCGCCCTCGTCATCGGCCTGACCGGTTTTGAGATCCCCACGTTGCTCCTCACGTTCTTCTGGCTCAGGTTCCTTGGCAAGGAGACGTGGCGGATGTCGACCCTCCTGAGCGCAATCGTCACCGCCGCCTTCTACCTGATCTTCGTCGTGGCACTCAGCGTGCCCATCCCCCACCTTTTCTAGGGAAAATCATGGACATTTTCGGACCAGTCCTCAACGGATTCGGCGTCGTGCTGGAACCCACGAACCTGCTGTATTGCCTCATCGGCGTCGTCATCGGGATGCTCATCGGCGTTCTCCCCGGCCTTGGCCCGGCGGCCACCATCGCCATCCTCCTGCCCTTGACCTACGGCGTGGAACCCGTGACTGCCATCATCATGCTGTCCGGCATCTTTTACGGCGCGCAGTATGGCGGCACCATCACTTCGGTCCTGCTCAGGCTGCCAGGCGAAGCGTCCTCCGTGGTCACCGTCTTTGACGGCTACGCGCTGGCCCGGCAGGGCCGGGCGGGAACGGCGCTCGGGATAGCGGCCATCGGATCCTTCTTCGGAGGAACCGTATCCATCATCGGGCTGACGCTCCTGGCACCAATCGTCGCCGGCTTCGCCCTCAGCTTCGGGCCGCCGGAGTACACCGCCCTCGCCATGCTGGGCATCCTGTTGGTCGCTACCGTGAGCAACGGCAGCAAAATCAAATCGATCATCGCCGCTTCCCTCGGGCTGCTGCTGGCAACCGTGGGCCGCGACGGCTTCACGGGGGAATCGCGGTTCACCTTCGGCAGCCTGTCCCTCTCGGACGGCCTGGACTTCGTTCCAATCGCCATGGGCATCTTTGGGCTCGGCGAAATCCTGTACAACCTCGAGGAACGCCACAACAAGGTGCAGGCACCCGCCAAAGTGGCCAACGTTTGGCCCTCGCGAAAGGACCTCAAGGAATCGTCCGGGGCTATCGGCCGGGGCTCGCTGCTGGGATTCTTCCTGGGAATCCTGCCCGGCGGCGGTGCCACCATCGCCTCCCTGGCGGCCTACGCCATGGAGAAGAAACGCGCCAAGAACCCCGAGCGGTTCGGCCGCGGGGCAGTGGAGGGTGTCGCGGCACCGGAAAGTGCGAACAACGCCGCGGCTACGTCGTCCTTCATCCCGCTCCTGACCCTGGGCATTCCGGCCAACGCCACCATGGCGATCATCTTTGGTGCGCTGCTGATCCAGGGCGTCACCCCCGGACCGCAGCTCGTGGCGGACAATCCGGAGCTGTTCTGGGGCGTCGTCAACTCGATGTACATCGGAAACATCCTGCTGCTGATCATGAGCATTCCGCTGGTCGGCGTCTTCGTGAAAATCCTCCGGATCCGGGCCGCAATCCTGGCACCGATCACGGTGCTCATCACCCTGATCGGTGTGTACACCATCAACAACAGCATTTTCGATATCTGGCTGGTCATCGCCTTCGGCGTCCTCGGCTACCTCATGAAGAAGTTCGGCTTTGAGCCGGGCCCGCTGGTGCTGGCCTTTGTTCTCGGATCATTGCTCGAGGAGAACCTGCGGCGCTCCCTGCTCCTGTTCGGCGGCGATCCGGCAGGCTTCGTCACGCGCCCCATCTCGGGTGTTCTCCTGCTCCTGTTCCTGCTGGTGGTACTCCTGCCCCTGCTGCAGAAAGCAGTCAAGAAAGCACGGGCCAACCGGTCACAGACCACGGCACCGCACACGGAAAAGGAAAAGGAAACGGTATGACTATCTTGATCGGCTACGTGCCCACCCCGGAAGGCGAGGCAGCACTCGATACGGGAATCGCCGAGGGCAAGCTGCGCAGCGAAAACATCGTCATTCTCAATTCGCCGCGCAAGGGCGCGCCGGTAGACGCCGCCCTCGCCTCCGCTGACCAGGTTGCCGCACTGCTGAAGCGGGCCCACGATGCCGGGGTAACGGCGTCGATCCGCCAGCCGGGCCACACGGACGACCTCACTGATGAGTTCATCGACATCTCCGACGAGATCGATGCTTCCCTGATCGTCATCGGACTCCGCCGGAGGTCGCAGGTGGGGAAGTTCATCCTCGGGAGCCACTCCCAGCGGATCCTCCTGCAGGCCGACCGGCCGGTCCTGGCCGTGAAAGCCGGCGAAAAGTCCTAAAGCCCGCCCCAGTCCCCCCTCCAGCAGCCCACACCGGGCCGCGGACCGCCACGCCAGGAGTATCAGAGCCGTGAACCAGCCAGTCAGCCCCGCCGGACCCCACCGGTTCAAGGACATCACCATCACTCCGGTGGCATTCAAGGATCCTCCCCTTCTCAACGCAGTCGGCGTGCACGAGCCGTTTGCGCTGAGGGCCATCGTGGAAGTCACCACCGACACCGGAATCTCGGGCCTCGGCGAAACCTACGGGGACGCCCCGCACCTGGAACGCCTGCGGCTGGCCGCGGGGGCCCTGGCCGGGGCGGACGTCTTCAACATCAATGACATGCGGCGCCGGGTCATCACGGCCTTGAGCGCCGACACCACGGTGGGCGGCCACGGGATGTCCGGCATGGTTACCGGCTCCAGCACACCGGACCGGGTGCTTTCCCCGTTCGACGTGGCATCGCTGGACATCCAGGGAAAAATCCTCGGGCGTCCCGTGAGCGACTTGCTCGGTGGCGCGGTGCGGGCCGAAATCCCCTTCAGTGGCTACCTTTTCTACAAATGGGCCGGGCACCCCGGCCACGAGGAAGACTCCTGGGGAGCGGCGCTGGATCCGGAAGGCATCGTCCGGCAGGCCCGCCGGATGGTGGACGACTACGGCTTCACAGCCCTCAAGCTCAAGGCGGGCGTATTTCCGCCAGAGGAAGAAGTGGCCGCCATCAAAGCACTCCGGGACGCGTTCCCGGACCTCCCACTGCGGATCGATCCCAATGCCGCCTGGACCGTGGAGACCTCCATCCGTCTGGGCAAGGACCTCGACGGGGTGCTGGAGTATCTAGAGGACCCCACGCCGGGTCTCGACGGCATGGCTGAAGTGCGACGCAACGTGTCCATGCCGCTCGCGACGAACATGTGTGTGGTCAGTTTTGGCGACGTGCCTGGATCCGTCGACGTCGGAGCCGTGGACGTGATCCTTTCTGACCACCACTTCTGGGGCGGCCTTCGGCGCTCCCAGGCTTTGGCGGGCATCACCGAGACCTTCGGTTTGGGGCTGTCCATGCACTCCAACTCGCACCTGGGCATCAGCCTGGCCGCCATGGTCCACCTCGCTGCGGCCACCCCCAACCTTGACTATGCGTGCGACACCCACTGGCCGTGGAAGGGACCCGACGAGGACGTCATCGTGCCGGGACCCCTGGTGTTCCGCAACGGGGCCGTGGGTGTTCCCACCGCGCCGGGGCTCGGCGTCGAGCTGGACCGCGATGCCCTGGCACGGCTCCATGAGCAGTACCTGCAGTCCGGCATGCTCAACCGTGACGACACCGGCTACATGCAGAGCCTTCATCCTGACTACGAATTGGAATCCCCGCGATGGTGAATGCCCGAATTACTTGACTGGCCTGGGATACAGCATCAGTGAACAAGCACGCTCTTGGACTGTCACGACGGACACGTTTGCGGATACTCGCCTGCTGACCCCGCATCACAGCAATGCATAAAGGGTATCAACCCATACAGAAATAGGCTTAGACAGACATAGATCCACTGCTTAGGCTGAAATGGAACCAACACCCCACCCGCCCATCACGGCGCTCACCCGGAGGACCACATCGTGGCAAAGTACACACCCCAGGAACTGGCGAACGTCCTCAAGGACGGCCTGCTCTCTTTCCCCGTCACCTCGTTCGATGCCCAGCTGCAGTTTGATGAGGAAAACTACCGCAAGCACCTCGCCTGGCAGGCCAGCTTCCCGGTGGCCGGACTCTTCGCGGCAGGCGGAACCGGAGAAGGCTTTTCGCTGACCCCGGCCGAATCCGAGCGTGTGGTCCGGGCCGCCGTCGAGGAAGTCGGCGGCGTCGTCCCGGTTCTCGCCTCCGCCGGCGGCTCGACTGCCCAGGCCGTCGAGAACGCCCGCGCCGCGGAAGCCGCCGGCGCCGAAGGCATCCTGCTGCTCCCGCCTTACCTGACCGAAGCGGACCAGGGCGGCCTGATCGAACACGTCAGCGCCATCTGCCGGTCCACCTCCCTCGGCGTCATCATCTACAACCGTGCCAACGCGATCTACAAGGACACCACCGTCGCCACGCTGGCCGACCGCCACGAGAACCTGATCGGCTTCAAGGACGGCGTGGGCGACCTCGAGCACGATGCCCGCGTGTACGCCAAGCTCGGCGACCGCCTGTTCTACCTCGGCGGCCTCCCGACGGCGGAGACCTTCGCGCTCCCGTTGCTGCAGCTGGGCATGAGCACCTACTCCAGCGCCATGTACAACTTCGTGCCCCAGTTTGCCCTGGACTTCTACCAGGACGTCCGCAACCAGGACCGGATCGCCGTCAACAAGAAGCTCAACGAGTTCGTGATCCCGTACCTGGACATCCGCGACCGGGTGAAAGGCTACTCGGTCTCGATCGTCAAGGGCGGCCTCGACGCGATCGGCCGCTCCGCCGGCGGAGTCCGTCCGCCGTTGCAGAACCTGGCACCCCAGGACCTCGCAGACCTCAAGTCCCTCATCGCTACCGTTTCCTAGGAGGACGCACCGTGACACTCACCGGACGCTCACTCATCGCAGGCCAGGCCGTCGCCGGGGACGGCAAGACGGCCCACGCCTTCAATCCCGCCACCAATGCCCAGCTCGAGCCCGGCTACACGCTGCTCACCGAGGAGCAACTGAACGACGCCACCTCAGCGGCAGCGGCGGCCTACCCATCCTTCAGCACGCTCGATCCGGAAACCCACGCCCGGTTCCTCGAGGCCATTGCCGAGAACATCGAGGCGATCGGTGAGGAACTCGTCACCCGCGCGGGCCAGGAGACTGGGCTGCCGGCCGCAAGACTCCACGGCGAACGTGCCCGCACCACCGGCCAGCTCCGGCTCTTCGCCGGAGTCGTCCGCCAGGGCGACTTCCGCGGGGTCCGCATCGATCCGGCCCTGCCGGAGCGCACGCCGCTCCCCCGCGCCGACATCCGCCAGCGGCAGATCCCGCTGGGCCCGGTAGCCGTCTTCGGCGCCAGCAACTTCCCGCTCGCGTTCTCGACGGCGGGAGGAGACACCGCCTCCGCCCTCGCCGCCGGCTGTCCCGTGGTCTTCAAGGCCCACAACGCCCACCCCGGCACGGGCGAGCTCGTCGGCCAGGCCATCGTCAAGGCCGTCAAGGACCTGGGCCTGCACCCCGGCGTCTTCTCGCTGATCTACGGCCCCGGGGCCAGCATCGGCCAGGCCCTCGTCGCCGATCCGGCCATCAAGGCCGTCGGCTTCACCGGTTCGCAGTCCGCCGGCATCGCCCTGATGCGCACCGCCGCCGCCCGGCCGGAACCCATTCCGGTTTATGCGGAAATGTCCTCGCTCAACCCGGTCTTTGTCTTCCCCGGCGCCCTCGCCGGCACCGCCGGAGAAATTGATGCGCTGGCGCAGCAGTACGTCACCGCCGTCACCGGCAGCTCCGGCCAGCTGTGCACCTCCCCCGGCCTGCTGTTCGCCCCGGCCGGTGAGGCAGGGGATAAACTGGCTGCCGCCGTCGGCCGGGCCGTGTCCTCCTGCGCCGGGCAGACCATGCTGACCGCTGGCATCGCCGGGTCCTGGAACGCAGGCGCCGGGGCCCTGGGCTCCGCCGGGAACGTCAGCGTCATCGGGCAAGGCGCCGAAGGGGCAACGAAGAACGCCCCCGCTCCCGCCATCTTCGGCACATCCGTCGCCGAGTTCGTGTCCAACCCCGTGCTGCACCAGGAAATCTTCGGCGCCGCCAGCCTGGTGATCCGCTACTCAACCACCGAGGAACTCGTGGACGCCGCCAACCGGCTCGAAGGCCAGCTGACCGCCTCCCTGCAGCTGACCGAAGCGGACTACCGGGCGGCGGCACCGCTCATCCCGGTACTGGAACAGAAGGTCGGCCGGATCATCGTCAACGGCTGGCCGACCGGCGTTGAAGTAGGCCACGCCATGGTGCACGGCGGCCCGTTCCCCGCCACATCGGACACCCGGACCACTTCCGTGGGCACGTTGGCGATCAACCGCTTCCTGCGGCCCGTCGCCTACCAGAACCTGCCCCAGGAGCTGCTCCCGGTGCCGCTGCAGGACCCCAACCCCTGGCACCTCAACCGCCGGATCGACGGCGTCGTCGAAGCCGCCGCGGCAGAAGAGGCAGCAACAGAGAAAGCGGAGGCCAACGCGTGAGCACGCAGCCCACCATTGCCCACGTTGAAGTGGTCCCGGTCGCCGGGCACGACAGCATGCTGATGAACCTCAGCGGCGCGCACGGCCCGTTCTTTACCCGCAACATCGTGATCATCACGGATTCTGACGGCCGCACCGGCCTCGGCGAAGTGCCGGGCGGGGAGAAGATCCGCGCCACCATCGAGGAGGCCGGCGCCTTCCTGGCCGGCAAGCCCGTGGCCCGCTACCGCTCCCTGCTGCGGGACGTCGCGGCGAAGTTCGCCGACCGCGACGCCGGCGGCCGCGGCCTGCAGACGTTTGACCTGCGCACCACCGTCCATGCCGTCACCGCCGTCGAATCCGCCCTCCTTGACCTGCACGGACAGTTCCTCGGGGTTCCGGTCGCGGAATTGCTCGGCGACGGCCAGCAGCGCAGCTCGGTGCCCATGCTCGGCTATCTGTTCTTCATCGGCGACCCCGGCCGGACGGATTTGCCGTACCTGGTGGAAGACGCGCCCGCAGACCGGTGGGAAAAGCTCCGCCGGCAGGAAGCCATGACGCCCGAGGCCGTGGTGGCCCTGGCCGAAGCAGCCCAGGAACGGTACGGCTTCAGCGACTTCAAGCTCAAGGGCGGCGTGCTCTCCGGTGACGCCGAGGTGGATGTGGTGACGGCCCTGGCCAAGCGCTTCCCGGAGGCCCGAATCACCCTTGATCCCAACGGCGCCTGGCTCCTGGAGGAGGCCACCCGCCTGGGCAAACGCATGCAGGGCGTGGTGGCGTATGCCGAAGACCCCTGCGGCGCGGAAGGCCGCTTCTCCGGACGCGAGGTCATGGCCGAATTCCGCCGAGCCACCGGGCTGAAAACCGCCACGAACATGATCGCCACGGACTGGCGCGAAATGTCCCACGCCATCCGCAGCAACGCCGTCGACATTCCCTTGGCGGACCCGCACTTCTGGACCATGCACGGCTCCGTCCGGGTGGCGCAGATGTGCGCCGAATTCGGCCTGACCTGGGGATCGCACTCGAACAACCACTTCGACATCTCGCTCGCCATGTTCACCCACACCGGTGCGGCGGCCCCGGGCGAGATCACGGCGCTGGACACGCACTGGATCTGGCAGGACGGCCAGGGGCTCACCAAGGACCCGCTGCAGATCAAGGACGGCGCGATCAAGGTTCCGGACGCTCCCGGCCTCGGCATCGAGCTGGACCGCGACGCCCTGAACAAGGCACACCAGCTGTACCTGGAACACGGCTTGGACGCCCGCGATGACAGCATAGGCATGCAGTACTACGTCGACGGCTGGTCCTTTGACCCCAAGCGGCCCTGCCTTGTTCGATGAGGATGGTTCGCTGAAGAAATCCCGGGCCGCGGGGCAGGCAAGTCAATTGTCGGCTCCGTCATCGCCGTCGGATATCTCGCGGCCCGGTTCCGGGTCCTCGGACCGTAGGTCCAGGGTGCCCTGACCTGCACCGCCTTTTACGTCACCAACCCGGCACTGCTGTTCACGGTGGTGGCCGGAAGCGATATCCGGGCCGCGCTGGGAACGGACGCCTCGCTGGCGCTGCTCTCCGCAGCGGCAGTGGGGCTGCTCTATTCCCTGCTGAGTCTCCATGCCTGTGGTCGTCTGGACCCTGGGCCGCTTCGTCGTCGGCCTTGAGGGGCAGCATCTGCTGACCATCGTGATCATGGGGGCGCTGCCCACAGCCCAGAATGTCTTTCGAAAGAGGAACGCAACACTTGTTATACAAGTAACTAACTTGTAACCTAAGTTGAGCGGGGCGGAGCTGCCTCGCAGGAACTCCAGGGAGAACCATGACCAGCGTTGATCTCATCCGCCACGTAAAGCTGTCCACGGCCAGGCTTCCGCTCGCCGTTCCGATCAGCGACGCGAAAGTATTCACCGGACGCCAGAAGCCGATGACCGAGGTTGTATTCCTTTTCGCCGAGATCACGACCGAACAAGGCCACAGCGGAATCGGCTTCAGCTACTCCAAGCGCGCCGGCGGACCGGCCCAGTACGCGCACGCCAAGGAAGTTGCCGAGGGCATCATCGGCGAGGACCCCAACGACATCGGCAAGCTCTACACCAAGCTGCTGTGGGCCGGGGCCTCCGTCGGCCGCTCGGGAGTGGCCACCCAGGCGCTGGCCGCAATCGACATCGCACTCTACGACCTGAAGGCCAAGCGCGCCGGCCTGCCGCTGGCCAAGTTCCTGGGCTCCTACCGCGACTCCGTCCAGACCTACAACACCTCGGGCGGCTTCCTGAACGCATCCCTGGATGAGGTCAAGGCACGCGCCACCGTCCTGCTGGAGGAAGGCATCGGCGGCATCAAGATCAAGGTCGGCCTTCCGGACACCGCCGAGGACCTGCGCCGCGTCGCCGGCATCCGCGAGCACATCGGCTGGGACGTGCCCCTCATGGTGGACGCCAACCAGCAGTGGGACCGCGCCACCGCCCTGCGGATGGGCCGGCGACTGGAGGAATTCAACCTCGTCTGGATCGAGGAACCGCTCGACGCCTACGACTTCGAGGGCCACGCGGAGCTCGCCCGCGCCCTGGACACGCCCATCGCCACCGGTGAGATGCTGGCCTCGGTCGCGGAGCACAAGGGACTGATCAGCGCCAACGGCTGTGACATCATCCAGCCCGACGCCCCGCGCGTCGGGGGCATTACCCAGTTCCTACGCCTCGCCGCCCTGACCGACGAGCGCGGACTCGGCCTCGCCCCGCACTTCGCCATGGAAATCCACCTCCACCTCGCCGCCGCCTACCCGCGCGAACCGTGGGTGGAGCATTTCGACTGGCTCGATCCGCTGTTCAACGAGCGCCTCGAAACAAAGAACGGCCGCATGCTGGTCCCGGACCGCCCCGGGCTCGGCATCTCCCTCAGCGAGCAGGCGCGCGCCTGGACAACAGAGTCTGTGGAATTCGGCAAGTAACCTTGAAGCCATGAGCCGGAACCTGACTGCGGACCTCGCCAGCGATCTTCGCCGCCGCATCGTCGACGGCGTCATTGCGCCGGGTGCGAAGCTGCCCAGCGAGAACACCCTGATCAGCGAATTCGGCGTCAGCCGCACCGTGGTCCGCTCGGCCCTGACCAGGCTGCAGGCGGAGGGACTGGTGGAAACCGAACGTGGGCGGGGCAGCTTTGCGCTGACCCCGCCACCGGGCGGGCCGCAGCAGTCCGCCGGGAGCCGCCCGGTGGCCACCCTGGAGGAGCGCCTGTGGCAGCTGGAATTCCGCATCGCGGTGGAGTCCGAGGCCGCAGCCCTCGCCGCCAGGAACCACACAGACCGGCAGCTGACTGCCGTGCGGAAGGCATTTGAAGACTTTACGGACAGCGCGGCGCACCCAGCACACGCCATGAAGGCTGACTACGAGTTTCACAGGGCCATTGCCGCAGCCTCCGGTAACCCCTTCTACTCCGACTGCCTCGCCTCCCTGGGGCAGACCATGATTGCGATGCCCCGCGCCCGGCTCGTGGGCGGCGGGGAGCACGATGCGCCCGAGCACTTCGATCAGGTGGTGCAGGAGCACCAATCAATCGTCGCCGCCATCGCGGAGGGCGACGGACCGTCGTCGTCCGCGGCAATGCGGAGTCATCTGGCGAACTCACGACGGCGGCTGCGCGCCGTCGCTCCCGGCAACGCCTGAGGTCAGAATCGCTGTGGCGAGGGCCACAAACAACCCCCTGTCCCGGCCGACCTGCGTCGCCAATTCAAAGGAAATCTCCATGCGGTCTGTAGACAACGCTGTCACGGACGTGGCTCTTGCCACGAAAAAGTTCTTCAAGCGGGTGCTGCCCATCATGCTCGTCATGTTGGTGTGCAACCAGCTCAACCGGTCCAACATCGGCTACGCCCAGGAACACCTGCAGGCGGATGTCGGGATCGGCGCTGCCGCATACGGGTTCGGGGCCGGGCTGTTCTTCATCGCCTACGCGATCTTCGAACTGCCCAGCAACGTGATGATGGAGAAGTATGGCGCCAAGGTCTGGCTGGCACGGATTATGGTGAGCTGGGGAATCGTCTCCTTTCTGATGGTGTTCGTGCAGAACGAGACCATGTTCTACGCCCTGCGGTTCCTCCTCGGCGCCGCGGAAGCAGGGTTCTTCCCCGCCGTCATCTTCTACTTCGCCCGCTGGGTGCCCGCCGGGCATCGGGGCAAGGCAACGGCGATCTTCATCGCCGGATCCTCGGTCGCCGCCGCGCTCTCCGGCCCGATGGCCGGACTGCTGCTCAGCCTCCACGACGTCCTGGGGCTCCGCGGCTGGCAGTGGCTGTTCGGCTTCGAAGGATTGCTTTCCATAGTGGTCGGTATCGCCGTATTTTTCGTTCTTGACGCCAAAATCCAGGATGCGAAATGGCTGACGGCGGGCGAAAAGTTTGCTCTCACCGCGGCGATTGCGGATGAGGACGCCCAGCACGTCCGCGCATCAGGCGGAAATCCCAGCGGAAAGGTCAACCGCT
Source organism: Arthrobacter sp. 05T420 (assembly GCF_056396305.1). Classification (NCBI taxonomy): domain Bacteria; kingdom Bacillati; phylum Actinomycetota; class Actinomycetes; order Micrococcales; family Micrococcaceae; genus Arthrobacter; species Arthrobacter sp. 05T420. Next base: position 32,652 of record NZ_JBFTLG010000027.1, read on the forward strand.
GGAAGATGCTCCTGAACCCGCAGATTCTGCTGCTCTGCGGCATTTACTTCTCCGTGCAGCTCTCCATCTACGCCAACACGTTCTGGCTGCCCAGCATCGTCAAGCAGATCCCCGGGACCACGGACCTGAGTGTCGGCTTCCTCTCCGCCATCCCCTGGGTCTGCGCCGTGATCGCCATGTACTTCGCCGCCAAGTGGCAGGACAAAGCCAAATCCAAGCGGCCCCTGCTGGTGGTCGCGCTCCTGGTCGCCGCCGTCGGCACCTTCGCAGCCGCGGTCGCCACTCCAGTACTGGCCCTCGTATTCCTGGCCGTCGCCGCCATGGGCTTCAAGAGCGCGTCACCGTTGTTCTGGACTATCCCCCAGTCTGGCCTGCACCCCGTCATCCTGGCGCCGGCCATCGCCATCATCAACTCGCTGGGCAACCTCGGTGGCTTCGTGGCCCCCTTCGGATTCGGCATCATCAAGGAACAGACCGGCAGCGTCATACCGGGGCTCTTCGCCCTCGCTGCGGCATCAACAATCGCCGCCGCGCTCGTCTACCTCCTCAAGGAGCGCAAGACCGAAGCCACGGCGGTGCCCGCGGCTAGGTCCGAGGAGGCTTCGCCCTACGCCGTAGCCGCCAAATAGTTCCGGACACGAAAAAAGGAAGGCAGGCGCCCTGTGGGCGCCTGCCTTTCGTCGCCCCATGCCGCCCTCAGTCCCTCTCGCGTGCTTCCAGCAGGTGCCGGTCGAGTTTTTCTTCAGCTTCGCGGCGCCGCTGACCGACAATGCGAAGCTGCTGAGTGATCGGATTTGAGTAGCCATCAACGTCGCGGTGATGCGTGCCCTTCAGACGCTCGGGGCCGGAGGGCAAGGTCACCCGCGGTTCAGTATTTTCGCCCATATCGGGATGATCCCACAGTGCTCGCCGGCTGAAAAGGACTGCTTTCCCCGACAATTAATCCGTGCAGACAACTGCAGTTTCACCCCAGGTGCGTGTCCCCATGGAGGTCCGCGTCAAGGGCATGGGCGCTGGCCAACCGGGCCAGCAGGCTGCCCAGTTGCGCAGACTGTTCGCTGGTGAGCGGGGCCAGGATCTCGGCTTCATGCCGTTCGGCGATCCCTCGCAGTTTGCCCAGCACCTTCGTGCCCTCGTCCGTCAGCCGAAGCTCATAGTTCCGCCGATCGGTGCTGCTGCGGACGCGGGCCACCAAGCCTCGCGCTTCCAGCGAATCGATGAGCGGAACAACCCGGCTCGGCACCGCTCCCAGGCGGTCGGCCAGGGACCGCTGGCTCAGCACGGGCGTGCGGCCCAGCAGGCGGAGGACGCCGGCGTCGCTCGGGGTCAGTCCGAGCTCGCGTGTGTGCTCGGCGAAGCGTGCCGATGCCAGCGCCCCGAGCTGGGACAGCAGGAAAGCAGTTCGCTTCGACCGCGACGGGTCCGGTGAGTCCATGTCCCAATATTACGCCATTGACAGAATCATTCAACAGGTGAATCATTTTAGTTGTGACGTAATTATCGGAAAGAAGCGATCATGACTGACCTATCCCCCCACCACACCTCTTCACGGACACGATCGGGCGGCCCCAATCCGGGCATCCTGGCGGCAGTGAGCCTGGGACTCACGGTTGGCGGCCTGCTCAGCAGCGCGATCCTCGCTGGCGGCCAGACATTTGTCTCACCGTTCTCTCCCGCAGACCAGGTCGCGGCATATTTCCACGGGAACCCCGATGCGGTGCGGCTCGCCAGCTTGTTCCAATTCGGCTCAGCGGTGCCGCTGGGTATCTTCGCGGCCACTGTTTACGCCCGGCAGCTCCGGCTCGGCGTGCGCGTCCCCGGGCCCGCGATCGGTTTCTTTGGCGGCATCACAGCCTCGGTCTTCCTCATGCTCTCGGCCGCCGTGGGCTGGGTCCTGAGCCGTCCGGAAATCACCACCGACGTGACACTGACCCACGCGCTGTCGTTTCTCGCGTTCATCACCGGCGGCGTCGCCTACGTCGTGGGCCTCGGGCTCCTCGTAGCCGGGATCGCGGTCCCGGCCCTCATCCTGCGCTTCGTGCCGCGCTGGCTGGCCTGGGCCGGCCTTGTCATCGCCGCCTTGGCCGAGCTGAGCTTCCTGTCCATGGTGATCGAACCGCTCCGGTTCCTGCTGCCCATCGGGCGGTTCGGCGGGCTCCTCTGGCTTGTCGCGGTCGGATTCCTGTTGCCGCGGAGCCGTGCCGCAGCGAATCGACAGGACACCTAAACGGCCGCCTGATGCTTGGCTTGGTCGTCCGTACTTTAGAAAAGCGCTAAGCCCGCAAGTTCGGCGAGTTTGTCGGTAAGCCTGTCCTGAAAGGCCGTGTCGGTGACCTCCGGGGCAGGCTTGCGCGGCCGGCGGTGGTACCAGTAGTTGCCGGAGACCAGGGCGGCCGGGTCATTGCTGACGGCGAGCCAGCTCTGGGTGTCATGGCCCATCGCCAGGTCATCGGGAGCCCCCGGGCCGCCCATCTTGGTGGGAACCCATCCGGGATCAACGGCGTTGCTGAGTACGTCGGGCCAGTGCCGGGCGATGGAGGCAGCGAGCGCGGTCACGTATAGCTTGCTCTCGGAGTAGGCGGCGCTGGCATTCCAGCGACGTTCGGTCCAATCGATATCCTGGAGACTGCCGCTGGCCGCGTGGTGCATGCCGCTGCTGACGTAGATCAGGCGGCCGGGCCGTTCGATCCGTGCAGTGAGCAGATAAGGGGCGAGAACATTGACCGCCAGAGTCCGGGAATGTCCCTCCGGGGTCGCGACGCGCCCCGGCGAAAGGTAGACGCCGGCGTTATGGATGATGGCGTCCATTCGCCCGTGCGCATTGACCTGTTCGGCAAGGTCCAGGGTTTCGGCGGCGCTGCTGAGGTCCCCGACGACGACGCCGGCTGCTTGCGGAGCGAGGTCATCGACGGCGGCCGCGCGTGCCCTGGTGCGGGCGTGCAGCAGGACCTCGTGGCCTTCGTTCAACAGTGTCCGGGCGGTGGCGAGGCCGAGTCCGTCGGTCGAGCCGGTAATGAAAATGCGAGCCATGGGGCAAGTCCCCTTCGTGGTCTGAGTACGTCCCGGCCACTTTAGCCCTTGGCTCCAGAAACGGAACACGCATGGCGAAATCGTCACGCGCCTTCTGAATCGTTGCGTCTAGGTTTTCGTTGCGTTTAGGTGGCATCCCCGTACAAGCCGCCGACCCCGGCCCGATCCGGGCGGCCATAGTGCACCCGCTCAGTGGGACGATGATGCAAGAGGGGTTGGCGGGCAGCCGGTCGGGGCCCGGGCGGCCGCCCAGCGCCCGGCCGCGAGGGTTGCGTGGGCGTTTCGGCTTCCGCCGCTTGCCCATGGACGAGGGTCAGATCGGGTCGGCGACCCCGGGCAGGTTCCTCCCTGAGAGCGATCAGGTGTGCCGCCAGCGCAACTTCCGGCCGCCCCGGGTTGGCCTGCAGCAGGCGACAGAGCTGATCCCTTGCACGGGCCTGTCCCGGCGCGGAATCGGACAGCACCGCGGCGATGATCTCGGCGGCCTGCAGGCGTATCCCCTGCACCCTGCTGCCCTCCGGTTCCCTCGTCCACGGGTCCCCGGGCGGATCCTCCGGTGGGCGTTTCGGACGGGACGACAACTCAATGGACTCAATGGACATTTGCCTAATCCTTTGTTTCCCGTTCCGGCAGAGCCCGGAACCGGCCACGATCCCTGAAGCCCTGAGACAACTGTGGAGCGAACGGGGCGGACGACCGTGAAGCAACATTACAACGGGAAAGACCGGTCTGTCTTGAATCGTGCGCGAATCCTTCCCAAACCCTGCACCGCCGTTTGCCTATCCGCGGCTGCTGAGAACTTCCTTCAGCCACGTGATTGCGGCGGTCCTTGAGGTAAAGAACTCGTGCGGGTATTTGGTCTCCCGGCTCGTGGCGGAAGCGATGACCCTGTCGACTGCGCTGGATCCGAGAACCGCGATGGCCACCACGCCCCTACTCTGTGCGAACTGGTATCGGGCCGCGGCGCTGAACACGACGTCGGTCATCTCAGAGAGCATCGGCATCGGCGTCCCCCCGCTGATGCGTTCCACAGCGAGCATGGCGTCCCTGGCGTCGTCGGCGTCGACAAAAGAACCGGGGCGCCAGACACTTTCGAGGATCCCCGCGTCAACGCTGAGAGCGTTCTTCCCGTCAGCAGCGTCGATTCGTCCTGGCATCATTTGGTCGATCCTAAGCCTGAACTGCGGCGATGACCTGCGCCACACTCATGGCGTGACCCGCCAACGCCGTCCGGCGTCAATTCTGGCCGCGGCTGCGGAACAACTGCGGGTTGCCGTACGTTGCAGTGAGCCTAGTCAACCCTCGAGAAATGAGAACCAGCCACGTGGCAACCGACTACGACGAAGTCCGCTCGGACGTCAAGGAAAGCCAGGAAAACTCCCTGGAAGCACTGCAGTCCGCTAACGCACCGGACGCCCGCAGCGTCGTCCAGGAACTCGACGAGGCCGACGGGCTGGACGGGGCCGGAGCCCCGGGCGGCGAGTTCATCGCCGAAGAGCTGACGGTTCAGGTCATTCCGCAGGCCACCGACGAATTCACCTGCTACTCCTGCTTCCTGGTCCGGCACCGCTCCCAGATCGCCCGGCAGGCTGGCGCCGAGGTCTACTGCAAGGACTGCGAAGGCTGAACCTGGGCGGCCTCCAGGGCAGGTTGATATCTCACTCGAATCGAGTGGCCGTGACGGCGGTGTTGGAGCGGACGAGTCCGAAGGTCGCTGTCACTGCGGCCAGGGCGAGCAGAAGACTGAGGGACTGGGCGTAGTCATGTACCACCCGGGCGGCATCGACTTCGACGGCACCAACGTCGATTACCAGGACTGCCAGTACGTACCCAGCTCCAGAATGCTCTGCAGCGGGATCACCAACCTCCCGCAGACCGCGGCCGCCGGCACGGGTGCCACCTACGAACTCGGCGGCATGGCGATGATCGACCTCAAGTCCCGCACGGTGATCCGCGAGCTTAGAACGGACGGCGGAAGGAAACCGATGATTGGGCAGCGGTTTATGAGACGCACAACGATCGCCGTCGTGCTGGTGGTGGCCAGTGCTGGCGCAATCAGCGGGACGGCGCAGGCCGCCCCCACCCACGACGCGCCCCGCTACTCAGCGGGCGCTCCCGGCAGCGGCGACGAGTACTTCCCGTTTGCCGGCAACGGCGGGTACGACGTACTGCACTACGACCTCGCCCTCCGCTACGCGCCGCCGACCAATCCCGCAGTGCTCACGGGGCGCCTCAGCGGCGTCGCGACCATCACCCTCCGTGCGAAACAGAACCTGCAGTCGCTCAACTTCGACCTGCGCGGCCTCGGCGTCACGTCGGTCCAGGTCGACGGCGAGGCCGCCAGGCACCAGAAGTCGCAGGGCAACGGAGACGCCGCGTGGCTACGCGGGCAGGACGACGGAAGGGACGCCGAGTGGTCCCAAGTGCAAGACGACGCGAAGCGCATCTGGGAACTCACGATCGGCCTGCGGCCAAAGCTCAAGTCGGGACAGACGACGACGATCGTCGTCGAGTACGGCGGGGTCACCGGCCGGGCGCTCGACACCACCGGAGCCCTCTACGGGTGGGTCACCACCGCAGACGGCGCGATGGTGGTCAACGAACCCGAAGGCGCTGCAACCTGGTACCCGGTGAACGACGACCCCCAAGACAAGGCAACCTACACGTTCCGCATCACGGTGCCGGCCGGCAAAACGGCGGTGGCGAACGGGCTGCCCGCCGGCCGCCCGGCGACCAAGGCCGGGTGGACCACATGGAAGTGGAAGGCCTCGGACCCGATGGCCAGCTACCTGTCGACGGCGACCGTCGGTGACTTTGCCTTGTCCCACGACGTGGGTCCGCACGGGCTGCCGATCATCAACGCGATCGATTCGGGCGTGACGGGCGCGGCCCTGGCGCTGACGAGGGCATCACTCGCGCTGCAGCCGAAGATGATCGCGTTTCTGGAGGGTCTCTTCCGGCGGTACCCCTTTGGGGCGTTCGGCGCGATTGTCGACGACGACTCGGTAGGCTACGCGCTCGAGACCCAGACGCGGCCGGTCTACTCGCAGGTCGCAGACGAATACACGGTGGTGCACGAACTCGGGCACCAGTGGTTCGGTGACGCGGTGAGCCCGTCTGACTGGAAGGACATCTGGCTGAACGAGGGTTGGGCGACGTACATCGAGTGGCTGTGGGCTGAGCACCAAGGCGCGGCGACGATGTCGGAGCAGTTCGGGGACGCTGTGGCGTACCTCGATGCGAACAACCGCTGGGCGCTCAACATCGCTAATCCGGGCCGCGACAACCTGTTCGTGGGCCAGATCTATGTCCGTGGGGCGGCTGCCCTCCACGCGCTGCGCGCGAAGATTGGCGACGCGGCGTTCTTCGCGGGCGCCCGGTCGTGGCTGACCCGATACAACGACGCGACGGCGACGACGGAAGACTTCGAGGCCGTCATGGAAAGAGCCTCGGGTCAGCAGCTCGACGGTTTCTTCAACGATTGGCTGCGTGAGGGCGACCGCCCCGCGATGCCGCAACTCTCAGGGGCGAAAGATTCGGTGCCTCAGGGAACGGCTCGGCACTCGATTTCCCCGGACGCGACGAGGAGGTAGCTCCCGCTTCTGGCTGGTGTGTTGGGCGCGGGCGCCCGCGTCACGCCCCCAATGCGGGGCGGATGTCGCGGGATAACGACTCGAGCAGCCGGACGTCCTCGGGCTTTCGGAAGCGCCGTGGCCGGGCCGGGCCGCCGGCGCTATCCGTAGACGCGGATCCAGTCGACCTGCATCTGGCTTGGCAGGGTAGCGGTCCCGTCCGGGAACCAGTCCAGCTGGATTGTTTGGTGCATCCCGACCGTGGGCTGGTGGGCCGGGTCTGTGTCGGTGAACCATTGCACGCCGTCGATGTAACCGGTGATCCCGGATGGGGTCCACTGGACCGCGTAGTTGTGCCATTGAGTGGTATCGATCGGCTGCGCTGTCTGGGTCTGGAAGTTCGAGCCGCTGCACGCGTAGTGCAGGAAGAACTTGATCCTGGACGTATCGGAAGTTCCTTCGGCGTAATCGATCTCCGCACAGTTGGGGGACGTGTTGTTGTTCGGCCAGAGGATCAGGACTGGGTGGTATTTCGGATCCCGGGCGCTGGTCTTCATCCGGACTTCCCAGCGTCCGTATTGCTGCTGGGCGAACTTGGCTGACATGCCGCCGGTGGTGCCCGCCGAGTCGCCGCTGACCGTAACCACGCTGCCGTCCACAGACCACGCGTTCGGACTCCGGATCCCGTTGCCCGCATGTCCCGGACTGTTGTAGACGCCCCACTTCAACGGATTCGGCGCGCCCGTGTAGGAAAACTCGTCCCCGGCAACCACCGGACCCCACCCGAAGACGACGGCGGCCTGAGTACCGTCGGGCGACGGGGCCGGGTTCACCGTGATCGTGCGGGAGGGCGTGACCGCGTCCGGGCTGACCCCGTTGGCCGCGGCCACCGTGAACGTCGCCGGCCCGGCCGTCGTCGGGGTCCCGGACAGGACCCCGGAGGTGGTGTTCAGGCCCAGCCCGCCCGGCAGGGCACCGGAGGCCACCCTGAAGGTCGGCCTCGGGTTACCGTTTGCGGCAAAGGTGTAAGTGTAGGCAGTACCGACCGTGGCCGTCGCCGGAGGCGAGGACGCCGTGAACACCGGCGCCGCCGGAGCCGGCCGAATCTCGATCAGAGACATATTCCACCTGTCCGTAGTGGGAGCGGTGTCATTGATTCTGACGGTAGATGGCGCCGTCGTTGTGCCGGGCACAGTCTGGCGTTGCGTCCAGAAGGTGCCGCCGCTGCCGGCAAGGTACTCGTCGACCTTGGTTTGGCCGCTTCCCACTGTGCGGGGTGTGGACGCACTCCAGTCATTTCCCACACCCCAGACCCAGGAGCCGCTGCGTGTGGTGCTAAGCGAAGCGGTGGGCGCTCCCGTGGGCCCGCTGGCACCCCCGACCGCTCCATCGGTGGCCGTGTCCGCGCCCGTGAATGTGGCGACCGTTATGGAACCCCGGTATGAACCGCTGTGCGTTGCGGTCACCCTTGCGTTCGTGAGGATGCCGATGGACACCGCCTGCCAGATTTCTGCTGTCCCGAACTGAACGTTGGTCCGCTTACGCAGGCGCCAGGTGAGCCCGCCACCGGTGACTGAGGTGAACTGCTGGGCACCGGCTTGGGCACTTCCATCAGAGGTCACAAACGCAACCAGGAGTTCCTTGGTTTGGCTGGTTGTAAAGGCTGGCGAAATGACGGTGCGGGAAAGCGTCGTCTGGTGCGCACTGACCACTTTGTCCGTTGCCACTCCCCCAGCTGCCTTGGCGGGCAGGGGCACCAAACTGAGGCACACAATTGTGGCGATAAGGACTAGACGTGGAAATATCGGTCGCCACATGAATTCCTCGCAAAGTCATCATTGAAGTGAAACAAGCCGTCACCACCATGGCAGCGACGTCGGTGCGCCGAGGGATTTGAGGGCGGCGGCCATTCGTCGTAAACATCCGGGACAAAAGCCCTGACTGCGGCGTGATTGAGCAGTGCCGCCGAATTCATCCGGCCGGATTCACCGGCCCGGGAGACCCCATCGTAACGAGTCCCTAGCCGCGACAACCCCGGTGGCGGCTACCCGTTTAACAACGGTTCATACTCGTTAAAGCCTTCGCCTTACTCGCAGGGGCACCCAGAACATGCCTCAGCAGGACTAAGCTGACTGTCAGTTGCGCCTGGCCCGTGGAGGCGCCCGGACTCCGAAAGCGTGATGTGCATGAACAATTCCGAGACAGTCCTGGCGGGGCTCGATACCGAGCTCGCCTGGCTCCGGGAAACGTACACCCAGCTGCACCGGCATCCCGAACTGAGCCTTGAGGAGCATGAGACTTCGAAGATTGTCGAAGACAAACTCACTGCCTTCGGCTTTGCAGTGACCCGCATTGGAGGGACCGGCGTCGTCGGCGTCCTCGCGAACGGAGCTGGCCCAACCGTTCTTGCGCGCGCCGACATGGATGCCTTACCCGTCACCGAGGCCACGGGGCTGTCCTATGCGTCGGCAATGGACGGGATCATGCATGCGTGCGGTCACGACCTGCACGTCAGTGCGCTGCTCGGCGCCGCCAAGCTCATGGCGGACGGCCGGGGAGCCTGGTCCGGCACCTACATCGCCCTGTTCCAACCTGCCGAAGAAATCGGAGCAGGGTCGAAGGCAATGGTCGACGACGGACTGGTCACCAAAGTGCCACGGCCCGACGTCGCCCTCGCCCAGCACGTGATGCCGATCCCGGCGGGGACGGTCGCCACCACGGCCGGGCCAGTCCTTTCGGCCGGAGATTCACTCAGGATCACCGTGTACGGGAAAGGCGCGCACGGCTCGATGCCTCACATGTCCGTGGACCCGGTGGTGCTGGCCTCCTCGATCGTGCTCAGGTTGCAGTCAATCGTCTCGCGGGAGACGAAGCCCGGGGACTTCGCCGTCGTCACCGTCGGGGCGCTCAACGCCGGCGCGACATCGAACATCATCCCGGACCGAGCCACGCTGCTGCTGAATATCCGCACTTACGACAACCAGGTCCGGGCCACGGTGCTCGCCGCGATTGAGCGGATTGTCAACGGCGAGTGCGCTGCCGCCGGGTCGCCCCGGGAGCCTGATTTCGAGTATTACGACCAGTTCCCGCTCACCAGCAACGACGCGGCCGTGACAGAGCGGGTCCGGGCCGCGTTCTCCGCCCATTTTGGGGCCGACGCCGTGCACAGTGCCGAGAGGCAGACGGCTTCGGAGGATTTCAGCCGCATTCCGGATGCGTTCGGCGTGCCTTACACATTCTGGCTCCTCGGCGGCGCGGACCCCAACGCCTACGCGGCCGCGGCCGCGAAGGGGACAGTGAATCAGGACATCCCGGCCAACCACTCCCCCTTCTTCGCCCCCGTGATCGATCCGACCCTGTCCATGGGCGTCCAAACCCATGTCGTGGCCGCACTGTCGTACCTCTCCAAGCGATGACGGGTCGCGCGGCAGGCGGGGACATCGGGAACAGTCCTCGTCACCGGTGATTCGTGATGAGACGCCGGGAGCATAGGCGCAGGTGGGGCTCCAATCTCACGGGTGCGCCTGCGTCGGCAAAGTGAGGATTTCGGCTCCGTCGTCGGTGATGGCGATCGTGTGCTCACTGTGGGCTGTCCGGCAGCCGGTCGCGCTTCGGAGTGTCCACCCGTCGGCGTCGGTGATGAGGTCAGCGGTGTCGGCCATGACCCATGGCTCCAACGCGAGCAGCAGCCCGGGGCGCAGTTTGTATCCACGGCCCGGCCGTCCGGTGTTCGCGATGTGCGGGTCCTGGTGCATCGTTGACCCGATGCCATGACCCCCGAACTCGGTATTGATCGGGTACCCGGCCTCGCTGAGGACAGAGCCGATGGCATGGGAGATGTCGCCGATACGAGCCCCGGGTCCGGCAGCGGCTATCCCTGCGTTCAATGCGCGCTCGGTCGCGCTGATCAGCGCGACGCTCTCCGGGGGCTTGGAGCCGCCCACGATGAAGCTGATGGCAGAGTCTGCGGCAACTCCTCCCTTGGAGACGGCGAGGTCGAGAGTCAGCAGGTCGCCGTCGGCAAGCGCGTAGTTGTAGGGCAGTCCGTGAAGCACGGCGTCGTTGACTGCCGTGCAGATGTAGTGTCCGAACGGCCCGCGTCCGAAGGATGGCTCGTAGTCGACGTAACAGGACAGCGCGCCAGCCTCGACAATCATGGTCTGGGCCCACCGGTCAATGTCCAGGAGGTTCGTGCCGACTGTGCTACGGATCTTCAGCGTCTGCAAGATGTCCGCGACGAGGGTGCCGGTCACTTTTGCTCGGGCCAGTTCGGTGGGGTTCAGGATCTCGATCATGCGGCGCCTTTCTCACGCATCCAATAACTATCCCGGCCATATTATCCCGGTACTATAATCGGAGCCATGGTTAGGTTGCCACTCACATCCGCAGAGGTCGAGCGCGGACAGCGCCTCGGTGCCCTGTTGCGACGCGCCAGGGCAGAGCGTTCGATGCTCGAAATCGCGCTCGATGCGCGCGTCTCACCGGAGACCCTCCGGAAGATCGAGACGGGCCGCGTAGCGACTCCTGCCTTCCCGACCATCGCTGCGATCGCCGACGTCCTCGGCCTCTCCCTCGATGCGGTGTGGGCAGAGATCACCCAGCCCAAACATGGCCTCGAACCCAGCAGTTCTGATCACAACGCACGTGAGCGGTTGGCCTCGTAAGGCTCAATCCAGCAGCTCGCAGCCCAACGGCAGCTGCGCGGGCGCCTACGCGAGGTCTCCCGGCGGCATGTCCAAACGTTCGCCGGGATTCAGGCCCGTGGAGTCAATAAGCTCCAGCAGCCTCCGCACGGCCGGATTGGCGGTTTGCTCGTTCCACGCGAGTTCCAGGTCCACACGGTTGAGTTCGCGGATTCCATGGCTGCCGCTGATCTCGTGGAACTCCACGCCCGGGGGCGACGACGCCATAGCCGAGGCGGGCACCAGCGTCACGCCCAGGCCGGCTTGAACAAAGGCGAGGAGGGCCGGGACCTGGCTTGCGTACTGCGTGATGTTCGCGTGGGCACCTGCGCTGGCAAACAGCCGCAGGACGAGGTCATGAAAGTAGCGCGCCTCCTTGGTTGAATACATCAGCAGCGGCAATCGATCCAGGCAGCCCAGCGGAAGCGGCGCATCCATATCCGGCAGGTTGCCCAGAATGGCACTGCCCGAGGGGATGGCCACGACGAGACGGTCGGTCATGATGGGCCTTGACACAATGCCCGGCCGGGCCACAATCGGCCGGAGCAACCCGATGTCCACGCTGCCCTTCACCAGCCCGTCCATCTGATCCGTGGAGACCAGTTCCCGCAAGACAAACGAGACACCGGGCATGATGTCGGCGGCACGCCTCAGCAGCTGGGGCAACGCACTCTGACCAGCGATGGCGGTGTACGCGACGGTTATCGCGCCGGCGTCGCCGGATGAAACCCGGCGGACATCCAAATCGGTCTTGATGCACATGTCCAGTATTTGCCGGGCCCTGGGCAGCAGCATCAAGCCGGCCGCCGTCAGCTCAACCCTTCTGCTGGTCCGGCCAAAGAGCTGGGTACCGAGTTGTTTCTCGAGCATCTGAATCTGCCGACTCAAGGGTGGTTGTGTCATGTTCAGCCGAGCTGCGGCCGCACCGAAGTGCAGTTCCTCAGCAACAGCGACAAATGATTCAAGCTGCGGCAGGGAGAACATCAATACCTTTCATGGATGCATGAGTGCTCATTATGGCTTGGACTTGGATCGTTTGCACCCATTATGTTCAGTTCAGCAGCAGATGCGGAAACCGTCAGCCAGGCAGAGCGTCAATCGGCCGGTCGCCTGACCCACGCCTAAGGAGCACACCGGAGTGAACCAGGAAAGCCAGCACGCACAGCACCTCCACCAGGTGAGGATTACCGGCGTCACGATCACGCCGGTGGCGTTCAAGGACCCGCCGCTGCTGAACACCGTCGGTGTCCACGAGCCGTTTGCGCTCCGGGCGATAGTGGAATTCCATACCGACGCGGGCGTCAGCGGATGGGGTGAGACATACGGTGACGCCGGCCATTTGGCCCGTCTGCACCTCGCGGCCGAGGCCGTTCCCGGCACAGACGTGTTCAACATCAACGAACTCCGCAGCTGCGTTGCCGCTGCCCTGCAAAAGGACACGATCCGGGGTGGCCACGGAATGAGCGGAATGGTTACCGTGTCAAGCACCACGGACCGCGTCCTCTCGCCGTTTGACGTTGCTGCCCTGGATATCCAAGGGAAGCTCCTTGGCCGCCCCGTGAGCGACCTCCTTGGCGGAGCGGTCCGCAGCGCCGTCCCGTTCAGCGGGTACCTGTTCTACAAGTGGGCCGGGCATCCCGGCCAGGCGGACGACGCCTGGGGCGCAGCCTTGGATCCCGTCGGGATCGTCAGCCAGGCGCGGAAAATGGTGGAAGAGTATGGTTTCTCCGCCCTCAAGCTGAAAGCAGGCGTCTTCCCCCCGGAGGAGGAGGTCGCCGCGATCAAGGCCCTCCGCGCGGAGTTTCCGGCGATGCCGCTCCGGATAGATCCCAACGGCGCCTGGACGGTTGAGACCTCCATCCGCGTCGGCAAGGAACTGGACGGCATTCTGGAGTATCTGGAGGACCCCACCCCGGGCATCGAAGGAATGGCGGCAGTCCGCCGCGAGGTCGGCATGCCGCTGGCCACGAACATGTGCGTCGTCAGCTTCGCTGATATTGCGCCGGCAGTGGCCGCCGGGGCCGTTGACGTGATCCTCTCGGATCATCATTTTTGGGGAGGCCTCCGCTGCTCCCAGTCGCTGGCAGGCATCACCGAGACCTTCGGGCTGGGGCTGTCGATGCACTCGAACTCCCATCTGGGGATCAGCCTTGCCGCAATGGTCCATCTCGCCGCGGCCACGCCGAAACTCGACTATGCGTGTGACACCCACTGGCCATGGAAGGACCCGGAAGAGGACGTCATTGCGGCCGACACTTTCTTGTTTGAGAACGGAGCTGTCAACGTCCCCGCAGGACCCGGGCTGGGGATCGAACTGGACCGCGACGCCTTGGAACGCCTCCACCGCCAGTATCTGGAGTGCGGGCTCAGGAGCCGGGACGACACCGGGTACATGCAGCGGCTGCACCCTTCCTACGAGCTGCAGAGCCCCCGCTGGTGAGCGTTTTGGTGCCTTCACAAAAGGTCCTGTCGATCGTGGTCACCGATCCCATCATCAGCCGCTTTGAGGATCAGCTAAGGCACGACGGCGGCGCTCACCACTGGACCATGGCGGCGGCTTGGTCTCCTGAACGCCAGCTGGAAGCACTGGCCACTGCCGACGTCGTCGTCTGTTCCTCGCTGGGTCCCGCGCAGGTGGCCGCCGCTAGCAGACTGAAGCTGGTGCACGTCACCGGCGCTGGGTACGACAAGATCTTCGTTCCGGGACTGCTGCCAGCAACCCTTGTTGCCAACACGTTCCATCACGCGCGGCCCATTGCGGAACACATCCTGATGGTCACGCTGATGCTGTCCCGCAATGTCATCGCGGCCGACCGCGCGGTGCGTGAAGGCCGATGGCGGACCATTGCCACCGACCCCGAAGTGCCGTTCCACCCGACCTTGCGTGGAATGACGATGGGACTGGTCGGGCTGGGCTCCATCGGAGCGGAAACGGCGCGCATGGCCGGCCTGCTAGGCATGGATGTTCGCGCCGTCCGCAAGAATCCGGCCGCCGGCGCCCCCGACGGGGTCACTCTGAGTTGGATCGGCGGCAACCACCAGCTTCCGGAGCTACTGGCAGGTTCAGACGTCGTTGTTGTTACCGCACCCCTGGACTCTTCGACACGAGGGATGATCGGGGCAGCGGAGTTCGCGACCATGAAGCCGTCCGCGCTCCTGATCAACGTTGCGCGGGGTCCCGTGGTGGACCAGCAGGCGCTGTTCGACGCCCTCCAGTCCCGGCGTATCGCAGGAGCAGGCATTGATGTGTGGTGGGGATCCCCCGCCGACGGCGTGCTGCCGCCCGCCGAACTGCCGTTCGGATCGCTCGACAATACCGTCCTCACGCCGCACCACTCCGGGCACGCGCGGATCACGTTCGAACGCCGGGCGGCGGACATCGCGGCAAATATTGGCCGGCTGGCGCACGGACGGGAACTGGTCAACCTCGTACCGAGGGTTAGGGCCAGGTAGATCACCGGGCTGCAGGGACTTCGTTGCAGTGACCGCGGAGGTCAGGGCTGCAAGGCAGCGACGGCGAGTTGCCCCATCAACAGCAGGCTTCCCAGCGCGGACGAGCCCAGCGCCAGCATCCTCAGCCGGGCGGTGTTCAGGAAACGGTTCACGAACCGGGAGGCCGCATACCCTCCAAGCACGGCCGGCACCAACCACAGCGCGAGCGTCAATATTTGACCTGTCACGGCGCCTGCGACCCCCAGCGCCACCAGGGAAATTGCCGAGCCCACCATAAAGAACGCGCTCATGGTGCCTCGCAGCCGTGATCCCTGGTGGCGTTGCCAGACCAGGGCCATGGGCGGTCCGCCGATGGACGTCGCGGTGCCCATGATGCCTGAGGCGGCACCGGCCGCGATCAGGTTCATCCTGACCGGTTCGGGCGCCCACCCCCGGATTGCCAGGACCAGGCCGGTGACCACCACGATGACCACCACCCAGGCCAGGCCCTCCTTGGACAGCAGGGCCACCAGCCATGCCCCCAGGAAGCTTCCGGGGATCCGGCCCACCAGAGCCCAGCCCGTGCCGCGGAGATCCAGGTGCTGCCGTTCACGGACGGTTACGAGGACTGTCACGAGGAGTGCAAGAAGAATGAGTGTGGCCGGCAGCAGGGCCGGATCCACCATGGCCACCACCGGCGCGGCCAGCATCCCCATGCCGAAGCCTGTTGAGGCCTGCAGGCAGGCGGCGAGGAAAACCACGCCGGCGATGAGCGCATACTCCGTGGCCGTCACCCGACGGTTGCGGTGGCGCCTGTGAGACCTTTGACGGTTTCAAGTGGAAAGTGGCATTCGGCCAGGCGCAGCCCTCCATCGGGGGCGGCCGTCACCCGCGGCTCGGGCGCCACCTCGGCGCAGACGTCCTGCGCTTTCCAGCATCTGGTGCGGAAACGGCAGCCCGACGGCGGATCCAGCGGGGAGGGCAGCTCGCCCTGGAGGACGATTCGGTCCCGCTTCGCCCCGGTAACGTCGAGCTTCGGCGAGGCGGACATCAGCGCCGCCGTGTAGGGGTGCCGTGGATGGTCGAAGACTTCCTCCGTGGCGCCGGTCTCGATGATCCTGCCCAGGTACATCACGGCCACGCGGTCGGCCACATGCCGGACGACGGTCAGGTCATGGGAGATGAAAATATAGGAGACCCCGAGTTCCTGCTGCAGGTCATTGAGCAGGTTGAGGATTTGGGCCTGGACGGACAGATCCAGCGCGGAAACCGGCTCATCGAGGATGATGACGTCGGGGTTCAGAGCCAGGGCACGGGCGATGCCGAGCCGTTGCCGCTGGCCGCCGGAAAACTCCTGCGGGGATTTGCGCGCGTCCGAGGGCCGCAGCCCGACCATGTGCAGCAGCTCCCGTACGCGGGCTTCACGCTCCCGCGAGGACGGGTAAAGGCTCCGGTGGGTCGCCCAGGGCTCGGAAACAATGTCGCCGGCGTTCATCCGTGCATTCAGCGAGGCAAAAGGGTCCTGGAACACCATTTGGACCCTGCGCCGCCAGCTCAGCAGCTCCTTTCCGCGGAGCCCGAACGGGTTCGTACCTTCAAAGGTCACCGTCCCTTCGTCCGGTGTCTCCAGCATCATGAGGGTCCGGGCAAGCGTGGATTTTCCGCAGCCCGACTCCCCCACCAGGCCCAGGGTTTCCCCTCGCCCGACCGTGAGGTTAATGCCATCCAGGGCCTTAAGGCGGGTATTGCCGCGGGCGCTCTTGGCGACGTGGAAGGTTTTGCACAAGCCATCAACCTGCAAAAGCGGCTCAGACATTGTTTATCTCCTTGCTGAAGTGGCAGGCCGCAGCCCGGCCGGGCCTTGACAGCAGGGCGCCGGCGTAATCGTCGGCGTCGTCCTGCAGGTCAACGGGGCTTTCGGTCACGGGGCGACCGTTCACGGGGCTTTCCGTCACGGGCAGCAGCTGCGGGCGCTCGGACCGGCAGATGTCCTGAACCAACGGGCAGCGTGACTGGTACACGCAGCCCGCCGGTATGTCATGGAGCTCCGGTGGGCTTCCGGCGATGGACTTTAGGTGGGCGCCGCGGCCAACATGGACGGGCACCGACTCGAGTAGCCCCTTGGTGTAGGGGTGCCGCGGATCGCTGAAGACCTCGGACACCGGTCCCCTCTCCACCACGTTGCCCGCGTACATCACCGCCACCGAGTCGGACTCCTCAGCAACAACCGCAAGATCGTGGGTGATCAGCACGACGGCCATCTGGCTCTCTTCGCGGAGCTTGCGCAGAAGCTGCATGATCTGGGCCTGGACCGTGACGTCCAGGGCAGTGGTGGGCTCGTCTGCTATCAGCAGGCGCGGGTTCAGTGCCACGGCCATGGCGATCAGGATGCGCTGGCGCATGCCGCCGGAGAACTGGTGCGGATACGAATTCACCCGGGACTCGGGTTCGGGAATCCCCACCCGCTCCATCAACTCAATTGCCTGGACCTTGGCTTCCTTGGCACTCAGTCCACGATGGATCCGGAAAGCCTCACCGAGCTGTGTTCCCACGGTATAAACAGGGTTGAGGGCTGTCAGCGCGTCCTGGAAGACAATTCCGAGCTCGGGACCGGCAAATTTCAGTCGTTCCTTGGCTGTCAGGGCCGCCAGGTCTGTCCCGTTGAGGACCACCTCCCCGCCGGCAAGGTCGCAGACGGGGTCCATGATTCCGGCGAGCGCCTTGGCCGTCATGGACTTCCCGCACCCGGATTCTCCAAGCAGTGCGAGGGTCTCCCCCGCGCGTGCCTCGAAGCTTACGTCATCGACGGCCCGGACGGTTCCGCGATGCGTGCGGATGTCCACAGCCAGGCCCCTGACACTAAGAACAACTTCATGCGCCTTGGACTGGCCGGGGAACACGCTTTGGGCAGCAGTTTTCACGGCTTTGCCTCCTTGACTGGGATGCGGGCAATCAGCCGCTTGCGGGGAAGTGCCAGGCGCCAGCGCTGGGCGGGGTCTGTGGCGATCCGGAGCCAGGCCGCCAGGACGTTCGCGGCAATGGTGGTGACCACAATCGCGACGCCGGGAAAGATGGAAAGCCACCAGGCGGTCTGCAGGTACTGCCTGCCCTGCGCAACCATGAGCCCCCAGCTGACGTCCGGCGGCTGGATGCCAATGCCGAGGAAGCTCAGGGAAGACTCGGCCAGCATCACATAGCAGAATTCGAGTGTGGCCAGCGTCAGGAGCGTCGGCAGAACCACGGGAATGACATGGCGTCCAATGATCGCGTTTGGCGCGGCCCCAAAGGTCCGGGCCGCGTCCACAAACGTCCGGCTTTGAAGCTCCGCGGACTCGGCCCGTGCCGTGCGCAGGTAGATCGGGATCCGCGTCAGGGCGAGGATAAGCACGATGTTCCCGGCGCTGGGACTGAACACGTAAAGCACCACGACGGCGAGCAGCAGGGACGGGAAGCTCATGATGACGTCGGCAATCCGCATCGACACGTTTTCCCGCCAACCACGGTGGTATCCGGCCCAGACACCCCACAGCGAACCAACCACGAGGGCCACGGCCACCGCCGGTACCGCGACCGAGAAGGTGGTGCGGCTGGCCACCACGAGGCGGGCCAGCATGCTTCTTCCCAGGGAGTCGCTCCCCAGAACGTATTCCCAGCCGTGGGCCAGTGAGAACGGCGCCTTGTTGGCGAAGAGGAGGTTCTGCTTGGTGGCCAGGTCGCCCATCAAGGCGGGGCCGATCACGGCTGTCAGGCCGATGAGGACCAAAAGCAGGGCAGACACCGTGGCGAAGCGGTCCTTCAGCAGGAGCCGGAACAGGTTGGGGTTCCCATCCTGGCTTCCGTTCCCCTTTCCGGAGGGCCGATTCTCGGTCCCTGGCAGCTGATCCTGTGCGGCCGGCTCAGTCAATGAACTCGTCATGGTCTACTCCTAAGCTTTTGCCGTCACGGGGCGGACGCGTGCATCCAGCAACGCGTATCCCATGTCGATCAGGATGTTCAACGCAAAGATGGCCACGGCGGTCAGCAGCACGGCTGCCTGCAGGACAGCGAAGTCGCGTTGCAGGATGGAATCGATCATGAGTTTGCCTATCCCGGGCCACCCGAAGATGGTTTCCACCACCACGGCTCCGTTGACCAAACCCACTGTCAGGTCACCGGCCACGGTCAAAGCCGGAGCCGCGGCGTTGCGCAGTGCGTGATGCGTAACCACCCGCAGTTCACCTGCGCCGCGGCTCCGGGCCAGCTTGATGTAGGGCTCGGACAGCGCGGAAACCATGGAACCCCGGACGATCTGGACCAGGACTCCGAAGGGCCGGAGTAGGAGGGTGGCGATGGGCAGAACCCAGGCGCCGGCCCCCGACACACCGGATGTCGGGAGCCAGCCCAGGGTGATGGCGAATACCCAGATGCCAACGATTGCGAGCCAGAAGTCGGGTATCGAGGCAGCGGCCATGGAGACAAAACTTGAGATGCGGTCGGCGACGCCGCTCGGCTTCAGGGCCGCCCAGCAACCCACCACCAGCGCCAGAAGAACAGCCAGCACCATAGTGGTGGCCGCCAGCTGCAACGTGGCCGGGAAGGCACGCAGGGCCATGGCGGCGGCATCTTGGCCGGTCCTGAGCGATTGCCCGAAGTCGAGCCTCAGCACCCCGCCGAAGTAGTCCGCCATCTGCACCAACAGCGGCTGGTCAAGGCCGTTGCGTGCAGTGAACTCGTCCCGCATCTGTTGCGTGGCGTTCAGCGGAAGATACAGTGCCGCCGGGTTACCGGTCATCCTGGCGAGCGCGAAAACACCAACGATTACCACCACCAGCGGAAGCGCGCTGGAAACGATCCGCTTTCTCAAGTAGATCAGCATGGGCTGTCCCTCTTTCCTTGACGTCCGGACTAGTTCGCCGGGGTCATTTCCGAGACGCGGAGTTCGTCCCCGCTGGACGAGTTGGGCGTGTAATTCACCGATTTTGACTTGCCCAAAATGCCGGTCTGGTGGAAGATGTGGGCGAACTGGACCAGTTTGTCGTTCTGGTACGCAAAGACCTCTTCGAACGCCTTCTTGCGCGCCTCCCCCGACGCCGCGTCCGCAGCCTTGATCTTTCCGTCAAATTCCGGGGTGCCGAAGTAGCTCTGCGCACCAGTGGAGAGCATGTACTGGTCAACGGTGAAGGCGGCGTCGCCGGCCTGGTTGCCATGCTGGATCAGGAGCGCGACGGCGCCCTCGTCCTCGGCGAACGGGCGGACCTGGTAGGTCAGCTGCTGGCTGGTTTCAAGCATCTTCAGCTTCACATTCAGGCCTGCCTGGCTCAACTGCTCCTGCAGGACCTGCGCGAGTTCGGTGACCTTCGGGAACTGTGCGTTACGGACCACGAGGGAGATCTGAGCCGAAGTGTCCACGCCGTCGGCTTTCGCCGCGGCCACCAGCGACTTGGCCTTGTCCAGATCGAAGGGCCAGGCTTTAAGGGCCGAGTTGTGTCCCACGATGCCTTCGGGCACCAGCTGCGCCGCCACCTTGTGCTTGCCCTGGTAGAGGGAATTCACGATTCCTTCCTTGTCGATGGCGTAGTTCACCGCCTGACGGACGCGGATATCAGTCAGGGGCGCCTTGGTGGCCTCGAGCCGGAGGGCCACGGTTTCGTTGTTCGGGTAGTCAACAGCCAGGTCCCCGACGTTGTCATCCGGGCTGAGGCCCAGAGCCACGTCCGTTTCACCGCTGGTGACCATGGCGGCCCGCACTGAACTTTCAGAACGCCACTGGTACTCGGCCTTGGCGTACGCGGGCTTCTTGCCCCAGTACCCGTCCCAGCTGCTGAGGGTAATCTTCTGGCCGGCGTCCCATTTTTCGATCTTGTACGGACCGGTACCGACAGGTTCCCGGACCTTCGCGGTGGTGCTCGTCGTCGTCGGCACTATTTCCAGGAACGAAAGGCGGAGCGGCAGAATCGGGTCAGGCTTGGGCGAGGCCACCGTCAGCGTCGTAGCGTCCACTGCCTTGACCTTCAGGTCGGCATCGCCAAATACGTAGCCCTCGACGTTGCAGCCCAGCTTGGAGTTGACGGCCCGGTCGATCGTGAAGGCGGCAGCTTCCGCGTTGAAGGGCGTGCCGTCCTGGAATTTCACGCCCTCGCGAAGCTTGAACGTCCATTCAGTGTCAGAGGTTGCTTTCCACTCCGTTGCCAGCAGGGGCTCCAGCGCGCCCGTGGTGGGATTTCGCTCAATCAGCGGTTCCGTGACGTTCGAGCGCACCACCACGCCGATGGAGGTGAGGTTGGATTCGCAGGCCTCCAGCGTGGGGGGCTCCTGCGCCAGCACAACCCGGAGATTGCCGCCAGCCGTAGCAGGGCCGGAAGCGGAGTTCGCAACCGAGCACCCGCTCAGCACGAGCAGAGCGCCAGCGGCGAGGGCCGGCCATTTCAGGACCGCAGCCTGGGAAAGTACACGAGAAGAAGGCGTCATTGGATTCCTCGGAATTCGGGGGTGGGCGGCCTCAGGCCATCAATGCAGGTCTGCTTTGGGAGCTGAGGTCCGGGGTCGAACTCAAAGTAGTGGCGGCGGAAGAGGCGGACAAGAGACAGCGGTCCTCCGTCTGTTTGCGTAGCCTTCCAACCCGCTCAACATCTGCCCTGTGACGAGCGCCACGGGGGTACGCGACCCGCGTGATTGCTGGGAATAGCCCGGATCAATGCTCGCGGCGCATTGATCGATGCAACTTACAAGTTGGACGCGTATCGATTGCGAAACCTAGGGTGCAGGTATGAACAACGTAGCTGTCCTTCAAGTAGGACCCCTGATGCCCTCTGTACAGGACGCCGTGGTTCTTGACTACGGCGCCGTACGGCTTCCGGATGACCAAGCGGAGCGAGACGCATTCCTGCAACGTCGAGGTGGCGACTTCGATGTGGCCGTCACCTCGGGCAAAGTCGGCGTGGGCACGGAACTCATGCGCGCGCTCCCGGCCTTGCGCGCCGTCGTGAACTTCGGTGTGGGCTACGACGCCACCGACATCAGCCAAGCCAGGGAACGGGGCATCGCCGTCAGCAACACCCCGGAGGTCCTCAACGACTGCGTGGCCGACACCGCCCTGGCGTTGTACTTGGATGTGCTGCGGCGGATCAGCGCGGCGGACCGGTACGTACGCGCCGGCCAGTGGGCCACCGCCGGGAACTTTCCCCTGACCACGAAAGCCAGCGGCAAGCGTGTCGGCATCCTCGGCTTGGGTCGCATCGGCAAGGTGATAGCCCGCAGGCTTGAAGGCTTCGATTGCACCATCAGCTACCACAACCGTCGGCCGGTGGCGGAGGTGCCCTACGAGTACTGCGCCTCACCGGTGGATCTGGCCCTGCAGTCCGATGTCCTGATCATCGCGGCGGCGGGCGGCCCAGATTCACTCAAGCTGGTCGGTCCGGCCGTGATTGAGGCACTGGGCCCTTCCGGCTACCTCATTAACGTGGCGCGGGGTTCCGTCGTGGACGAAGAGGCACTGGTGGCGGCGCTTCTGACGGGTCAGCTTGCCGGCGCGGGGCTCGACGTCTTCGACGACGAACCCAAGGTGCCCCACGACCTGCTGGCCCTGAACAACGTGGTCCTTCTCCCCCACGTGGGCAGCGGAACGCACGAGACCCGGGCCGCGATGGCCGAGCTGACCCTGGCGAACCTGTTGCAGTATGTGACCACCGGGAAGCTGGTGACGCCGGTATGTTGAGCGCCCGGCCGGACGCACATGAGTCCAGACACATGAGGAAGCCTCAAGGAAGCTGGGAGAACGGGCAATGAGCGTAGCGGTTTGGTACCTTTCAACGAAGGAGGGCCTTGCGGCACTCCACGCAGCCATCGCGGAAGCAGCACGACGGCGGACCGGCCTGGACATACTGTGGCCTGCGGCCGACGCCCAGAGCGACATCTCCCCGGCTGAGGAATCGGCGGCCTTGGCACTGGCTTCCGTGAACGGCGTATCAGCGCGAATCCGGCCATCAGGTAACGGCGACGATCCTGCCGACGTCCTCATTGACGCCTCGTTCGAGGACGACGTCGAGCTCGTCGTCATCGGCGTCCGGCGTCGTTCCCCGGTGGGCAAACTGTTCCTGGGCAGCACAGCCCAGAGGGTCATCCTCGAAGCGGGCTGCCCCGTCACTGCCGTCAAGCCTCCGGTGGGGTCCCGCTCTTGACCTCCTGACGTATGCGGTACGACGGCGGCCGGCAGCGACGCTGGACGAGAAGAAGCGCGATTTTTCAGCGGGCGGGAGATGGCCCGAGGGAACCGGTTTTCGGCGAACACCTGGAGCGCGGCCTTCCGTCCCCTGTCATGCTCGGCCGAGCGGGTTGGACGCATCATTTTTAGAAAAACACTCAGGCCGTAAATATGGCTTACCCGGCACCACAGTCATCATTATTGTCGGTGCCTCGTGATTTGCTGGGGGTATGGAAAGCCGGGCGGGGTGGAGTGCGGAAACCTGGAGTGCGGAATGCAGGGAGGCCGTGGAGGCCGTCGCCGCGTCCGCTGCCGAGCTTGTTGCTTTAATGGGCGGCGGCGTTGGCAGGTCCGATGCGCCCGGCGCCGATCCGCTGTGTAATGCGGATCCGTTGGGGAGCATGGCGGATGGGTGCCTGGACGGGCTCGCCGAGGTCGCCCGGCTCGAGGCCCGGACCGCGGCGCTGAAGGTGCGGCTGGCCGCCGACTACGCGCGGGCGACCGTGGCCCTGGCGCCGCCGGCGCCGTCCCCGCAGGACCGCACCGTGCAGGCGATGGCGCTGGTCGCCGAGGTCGGGTGTGTGCTGACTGTCAGCGAACGCACCGCCGGCGCCCTGCTGTCTGATTCCCGGGCACTGACCACGGCGCTGCCGCTGACCCTGGCCGCCCTGCAGGCCGGGACGATCTCCTGGCAGCACGCCCGGATCATCATCGACGAAACCAGCGAATTGGATCCCGCCGGAGCGGCCGGCCTGGAAGCGCATTTCCTGGACCCCGGCGCGCCCAACCCGGCCCGCGGCTGCGGAGCCGGGGACCTCGTGGCGGCCCGGTTCCGGGCCAAGGCCCGCGCCTGGCGCGAACGCCACCACCCGGTCAGCATCGAAGAACGCCACAGCAAAAGCGCCGCAGACCGGCGGGTCGACTACGCCCCGGACCGGGACGGCATGGCCTGGCTCTCCGCCCACCTCCCGGCCGACACCGCCGCGGGGATCTGGGACCGGACCACCGCCGCCGCCCGCGCCCTCCAGGGCCCGGAGGAGGCCCGGACCCTGACCCAGCTCCGCGCCGACGTCGCCGCCACCTGGCTGCTCACCGGCCACAGCCCCGGCACCGGCAGTGGCGGCACCGCCGACGGCGGAATGGCCGGCTGCGGAACGGCCTGCGGAACGGCCGATGGCGGTATGGCCGACGGGGGCACCGGAGGAGCGGCCGATGGCAGCATGGCCGGCTGCGGAACGGCCTGCGGCGGTGTGGCCGGGGGTGTCCCGTCGCCGCGGGCGCAGGTCCTGATCACCGTCCCGGTCCTGTCCCTGCTGGGCGCCACCGACGAACCCGCCGTCCTGGACGGCCACGGGCCGATCCCGCCGTCCATGGCCCGCCGCCTGGTCACCGACGGCGCCGGGTCCTTCTACCGGGTCCTGACCGACCCCCGGGACGGTGCCCCGCTGGAAATCGGCCGGACCAGCTACCGTCTCACGAGAGCCCAGCGGCACTGGCTCCGGCTCCGCGACGGCAGATGCCCCTTCCCCGGCTGCAGCAACCACTCCCTGGACAACGACGCAGACCACCTGCTGGCCTGGGCCGACGGCGGCACCACCGGCATCTCCAACCTCGGCCAGCCCTGCCCCAAACACCACCGCCTCAAACACGGCTCCGCCTGGACACCGGCCGG
>NZ_JBFTLG010000028.1:0-36956 GCF_056396305.1 Arthrobacter sp. 05T420
CCGCGGGACTCGGGCTCGTCCATTTCGCCGTCGCCCAGGAACGCCCAGACCTGCTGGTCCGAGGTGTCCTTGATGCCGCGGTTGTGCAGGTACCGGTTGGACTGCGCCTGGTAGATCGCGTTCATCGGGCCGATGCCCATCGAGACCGTCGGGAATTCCCAGAACTCCGGCATCAGCCGCGGGTGCGGGTAGGAGGACAGGGCATGGCCCTCCTTGGACTTCTCCTGCCGGAAACCGTCCATGTCCTCCTCGGAGAGCCGGCCCTCCATGAAGGCGCGGGCGTACATGCCGGGGGAGGCATGGCCCTGGAAGAAGACCTGGTCCCCGCCGCCGGGGTGGTCCTTGCCACGGAAGAAGTGGTTGAACCCGACCTCGTACAGCGTCGCGGCACCGGCGTAGGTGGAGATGTGCCCGCCGACGCCGATATCGGCCCGCTGCGCCCGGTGCACCATGACGGCGGCATTCCAGCGCAGCCAGGCACGGTACTTACGCTCAATCTCCTCGTCCCCGGGGAACTCCGCTTCCTGGTCCACCGGGATGGTGTTGACGTAGTCCGTGGTGGTGACCATCGGAACACCCACGCTCTGCGCCCCGGCCCGCTGAAGCAGGCTGCGCATGATGTACTGGGCACGTTCCGTGCCCTGTTCCTGAATCAGGGTATCCAGGGACTCCAGCCATTCGGCGGTCTCTTCCGGATCACGATCAGGCAGCTGGTTTGTCAACCCGCTGAGGATATGGGAGGTATCTTCTCCTGCAGCCACGTCCAACCTCTCTTTGAGCGCATCCATCGGCACCCTCAGCTCCGGGCAGGGTGACTGCCAGGCGTGAACGCGACGTGGGCGACATATCGGTTACAACAGCCCGGTCGTATGCGCCGGGCAAAGGTCCAATCACGGTACGCCTGCCTGTAATTAGCCGGGCGGTTGCCCGGGCAGGCGTAGTCGTCATCAGCCACTCTAGTCGTGCTGGGAGATGGATGCGTAGCCGCCGCATGGACCCGCCACCGTATTTCACGGGCATACTGGTTGTGTGACGAAGCGCTGCCCGGCAGCCTTCGGATCGCGCTGTGTGACGCAGAATATGGCGGATCGCGGTGCCAACAGCTTGAAGCGAGAGCTCAAAGGGTGTTGGCTTGGAGTAATGGAAATCACTAGTGCCATTGAAAACATGAAGCAATTCACAAAGCATAGGAGCAACACGTGAGCGAGGCCGACGCCGCCACTTCGGTAAATGTGGCGGAGAAACTGGGTTTCAAAGACGGGGACCTGATTCAGGAATTCGGTTATGACGACGACGTCGACTTCGACTTGCGAGACGATATCGAAGATCTCACGGGCTCTGAGCTTCTCGACGAGGACGACCATGAGGTGGTCGATGCCGCCATTCTCTGGTGGCGGGCAGGTGACGGAGACCTTGTTGACACGCTGGTCGATTCGCTGACCACGCTCACCGAGGGCGGCGTTGTCTGGGTCCTGACTCCCAAGTCCGGCCGGGACGGCTATGTGTCGCCGGCGGACATCCAGGATGCCGCGCCCACAGCAGGGCTCCACTACACGACTTCCGCCGGCGTCTCGAAGGACTGGAGCGCCACCCGGCTGGTTACGCGGAAGAACAAGTGACCCAAGCGGCCCAGCACGAGGCCACTGCGGTGTCTGCCGCTGCGCTGCTAGCCGCCGTCGCGCCCGTTCCCGGCGTCGGCGAACCCGCCCCGGATTTCGAGCTTGCCAATCAATTCGGCGAACCGGTGCGCCTTTCGGACTTCCGCGGCCGCAACGTGGTCATCGTCTTTTATCCCTTCGCCTTCTCCGGCATCTGCACCGGGGAACTCTGCGAAATCCGGGACAACCTGGCTCTGTTCGAGGATGCCGATGCCGCCGTGCTGGCTGTCTCGGTGGACAGCAAGTTCGCCCAACGGGCCTACGCCGAGAAGGAAGGCTACGGCTTCGACCTGCTCGCCGACTTTTGGCCGCACGGCGCCGTGGCTTCGGCCTACGGGGTGTTCGACTCTGAGAGCGGGATGGCACTGCGCGGCACCTTTATCATCGACGCGGCGGGAATCGTTCGCTACGTGGTGGTGAATCCCCGCGGCCAGGCCCGGGACCTTGCCGAATACCGGACAGCACTCGCGGGACTCGGCGGGAACTGATCCGATGAGGCAGCGGCGGCCAGGAATCGGCATGACCGGGTTCGCCAGCCTCCCGCCGGTCAAGGCCGCCGAGAGTGCCGCCCAGACCGCCGCGGAGCTGCAGCGCAGCGAAATCGGGATCCTCCAGGACATCCACGCCCTGCTGTCCGGGCGGCAGTTTGCCGTGCTGACCGGTGCCGGCCTGAGCACGGATTCGGGCATCCCGGATTACCGCGGGCCCGGCGCCGCGCCGCGGACCCCCATGACCTACCAGGAATTCATCGGCGAACCCGGAAACCGGCGACGCTATTGGGCCCGCAACCACATCGGCTGGTCGCACCTGCGGCGGGCGGATCCCAATGCCGGCCATGCCGCGGTAGCCCGGCTGGAACAGCGGGGACTGCTCACCGGACTCATCACCCAGAACGTCGACCGTCTCCACGAGGACGCCGGCAGCGTCAATGTCGTGGACCTGCACGGCCGGTTCGACCAGGTTGTGTGCCTGGACTGCCGCCGGCTGTTCAGCCGCCGGATGCTGGCCAGCGTCCTGGAGGAACTCAACCCCGGATTCCTGGAACGGGCGCAGGCCGCCGGGGTGGTTGAGATGGCCCCCGACGCCGATGCCACAGTCGAGGACGCTGGACTGATCGAATCGTTCGTCGTCGCCCGCTGCCCGGCCTGCGCGGGAACCTTGAAACCGGACTTCGTCTATTTCGGGGAAAATGTGCCCAAGGACCGCGTCGAGCGCTCCTACGCCATGGTTGACGCGGCCCGTGCCCTCCTCGTGGCCGGCTCGTCGCTCACAGTGATGAGCGGCCTGCGTTTTGTCCGCCACGCGGCGAAGCAGGGCAAAACCGTGGTCATCATCAACAGGGGACCGACGCGCGGGGACAACCTCGCCACCATCAAGTTGGACGCCGGCGTCAGCGGGGCCCTGACCTGGCTCGCCGCCGAGCTGCCGGCACTGTAAGAACGGCCCTGGCTGATTGGCTTGGCGATTGGCTTGGCGATTGGCGCTTAGCCGGTGACATCCGGTACAGTAACTGTTCGTTGGTTGAAGCGCTGAGGCGCCGATACCGCGGTTTGGGTCTTTAGCTCAGCTGGTAGAGCGCCACGTTTACACCGTGGATGTCATCGGTTCGATCCCGGTAGGACCCACCACAGGAAACCCCGTCATGCAAGACCGCAAGGTCCGCAAGGCGGGGTTTTGTGCGTCCAGTTGACCCGGTCGGACGCTTTCCGACCGCCGGTTCAGTGGAATGTCTGTGCTCCGGAAATGCCCATGCCCTTATATTGCCCGAGCCCTAAATGTCCGAGAAATTGCCCGGGCCCTAAAATGTCCGAGCCCCGCCCTAGCGTGTGGGGCATGGAGCACGTGATGGTGAAGACAGGCCCGGACGGGCGGCCGCTGGCCGTGGTCCGCGGGGGCAGGGAGTGGTTGGTCGGGGCCGAGCCGGTGCGCTGGTTCGAGCGGGTCAGCTGGTGGGAGGCCGAGCGCCGGATGCCCAAGGGCCTGAGCCGAGTGGACGTCGAGGTCTGGCAGATCCAGGCAAGGCTGGGCCGCAACCGCGGATCGGCCCTGACCACCATGGAATTGATCCGGGACGGGCTCGGCGGCGGCTGGCGGCTGCGGGAGGCGGTTGCGGACGCCGCGTAGGGTGCAGGGCCTAGGGTGTCGCGCCTAGAGTGCCGGGGCCGGCGTCGACGGGCGGTTCCGCCAGCTCCTGAGGATGGTCCCGGACACCGGTGTCACCCGGGCATTGGAAAAGCCTTCCACCGCGACTATTGGGGGATGCCGCGGTGGAAGGCTTGTAACGAATATACCGTGATCGATTGGAAATGTGAAACACCGACGGCGTTTCGACGCCACCGCAATTAGGCTATTCGATGGCCTTATTCCGGGGTGCGAGACCCTGCCGCCTAGGATGTTTTCATGACCGCCATGACCGCCATTACTGCCCGCCGAATCGCCAGAGTCCGCCCCCTTTCCCGTGCGGCCGAGGACGAACACTTCTTCGTCGCCAACGACGCACCGGACTTTGGCAGTTCGGCCGGCACGTTGTGGACGGTTACCACCTCCCCATTCCCCGGTTCTGCGGCCAACGCCGGCAGCCCGCCCCGCAGCGGCTGGGAAATCGGCGCGACCGTGGATGAGGCCTCATTTACGTTCCTCGCGCCCAGCGTCCCCGCCAACGTCCTGGGCATGGCGCACAATACCGGCCGCGCGGGCCGCGAGCTTCCGCCGCAGGCTTTCCATAAGGCGGCCACCAGCGTGGTTGGCCCCGGAGACCCAATCGAACTGCGTCCGGGGGTGGGCTGCGTCGAGCCGGAGGCTGAACTGACAATCGTCGTTGGGAGCAGGTCCCGCGGGCTAACGCCCGGCAACGCCAGGGGTGCAGTCCTGGGCTACACCATTGGAAACGACGTCTCCGCCCGGGATCTGCAGAAATCCGACGAACTGTGGATCAGCGCCAAGAGCCAGGACACGTTCACGCCCCTGGGGCCGTGGATTGTCACGGACCTGACGGGGGACGACTTGGCGATCGGAATCAACCACAACGGAGCGGAACTCAAGGCGGCCAGCTCCGCCGATCTCGGCTGGAGGGTGGAGGAAATCCTCGCCTATCTGACGTCCTTCATGACTCTGCACCCGGGCGACGTAGTCCTGACGGGCTTTCCCGCCGAGTCCGCGCCAATCGTTCCCGGAGACTCTGTCACGTGCCACATTGCAGGCATCGGCCAGCTGACCAATCCCGTGGTGTCCGCTCCCTGACGGGCCGGCCGTTCACACCGCGGAGCGCTGGCAGGGGAGCCACGGGTCTGCGGCGTCGGCCGGGTCCCGATTCACGACGCCAGACATTATGATGGTTACTGTTCAGCCGACTGGACGGCATTCGATTGAGTGCCGCGGCGACTTGCGCGCGATACCTGAAGGAGAATCATGGCCGATTCCCGAGTTTCCCGAACCTCCGACGGATTGGGGAGCGCCTCACCCGCACCGGCTGTCACCCGTGCCGCCGCCGTGCTGGAAGCCCTGGCCGCATCCGCGACCGGACGCCTCACGCTCAGTGATCTGGCCAGGGAGCTGGGGATTCCGAAGTCCTCAACCTCCAACCTGCTGCTCGCACTCGAGGAGGCCAGGCTTATCCACCGCCAGGGCGCGGAGTTCACCCTCGGCCGCAAATTGGTTGAGCTGGGTGCGGCGTACCTCAGCCGCCTCGACGAGGTTCAGGAGTTCTACCGGTTCTGTGAACAGGCGCCGACACTTTCAGGAGAGACGGTCCGGATTGCCATGCTGGATGGAACGAATGTCATCTATCTCGCCCGCTATGAGGGACACCCCGCGGTACGCCTGACATCCAACATCGGCGACAAGATGCCGGTTTCCCTCTGCGCCGTGGGCAAGGCGTTGATAGCGCGACTGCATGACCACGACGTCGACGCGATGTTTGCCGACGACGCCGAACTGCCGGTCCTGACGCCGAAGTCGTTGCGCACCGGAGCTGAACTCAAGGCACAACTCAGCGTCATCCGGGAGCAGGGATACGCGTTCGAGGACGAGGAATCCACCACCGGCGTCGTGTGTCTGGCCGTGGCCGTCCCGACGCGGGGTGCCCACGGTCCCAGTCTCGGCCTCTCGGTCACTGCATTGAAGGCGACATACTCGCAGGAGCAAGGCGCCCTGATGGTGAAGGAACTCAAGGACCTTGCCCGGTCCCTGGGCAATCCCATGGGCTAGGGCCCGTAACGCCGGGCCGTCCTGAGGCGCCACGAATAAGTCTGATTATTCATTGGTTAGTCGATCACTATGCTGTACTCTGTTCAACATAGTGATCGACTCCTTGAGGGGTTGCTCACATCCCACCAGGCCAACGGGGTTCTGGAGTGTTCTTGAGGGAGTGCTTGTGACAACTCGTACTAATACATCGCTCGCTGAAGCGGACGGCGCCGTCGTCGATCCGGAACAGCTGCGACGGGCAACGCTTGCCAGCTCTGTAGGCTCCGCTCTGGAGTACTACGACTTTTACATCTATGGCCTGGCCTCGGCCCTGATCTTCGGCCCGCTGTTCTTCGCGCCGCTCGGCGAGGACGGAGCCCTGATCGCTTCCTTCGCCACGTACGGCGTAGGTTTCGCGGCACGGCCCTTTGGCGGAATGGTCTTCGGCTACATCGGCGACCGGTTCGGCCGCAAAATGGTCCTCATCCTCACCATCGCCCTGATGGGGACCGCCAGCTTTGCCATCGGCCTGCTGCCGACCTACGATCAGGCAGGCATGGTGGGCGCCGTGCTCCTGGTGTTCCTGCGCATTTGCCAGGGGCTGGGTGCCGGTGCGGAACAGGCGGGCGCCACCACGCTGATCTCCGAAGTCGCGCCGCGCCGCCGTCGTGGTTTCTTCGCCGCTCTCCCGTTCGTCGGCATCCAGCTGGGCACCTTGCTCGGCGCCGGCACGTTTGCCCTCATTGCCATGGCCGACAAGGCCACCCTGCAAGGCTGGCTGTGGCGGGTGCCCTTCCTGGCCAGTGTGCTCCTGATTGTGGTGGCCCTATTCATTCGGCTTCGGCTGAAGGAAACGCCGGTGTTCCAGGAGCTGGAGAAGCACAAGAATGTGGTCAAGAACCCCATCGGCCAGCTGTGGAAGCACTCCAAGAAGAACGTGCTGATCGGCATCGGCCTTCGGATGGGCGAAAACGGGAACTCCTCGATCTACTCCGCCCTGTTGATCGCGTTCCTGGCGTCAAAGGACGGCGTTTTTCCCGGCGACAAATTCATCGGTCCGGTTGGCCTGCTCATTGCAGCAGGGTTCGCCGCCGTCATGGTGATCACCTTCGGCGCGCTCTCGGACAGGTTCGGCCGCGTTCCGGTCTACCGCTACGGTGCACTGTTCCAGGCGCTCATCGCCTTGCCGGCGTTCTACCTGGTCACCCTGGGCAACGTCACACTCGTCTGGATTGTCATGGTGGTGGGCATCGCCCTCGGCGTTCAGTCCATGCTCGGCCCGCAGTGCCCGCTGCTGCCTGAACTCTTCGGCTCGCAGTACCGCTTCACCGGCGTGGCCATGAGCCGCGAGTTCTCCGCCGTCCTGGCCGGTGGGATGGTCCCGCTGGTAGGCGCCGCGCTTCTGGCCGCCACGGACCATTCCTGGCTGGTCCTTGCCATCTACTCGCTGGTGCTTGCGCTGATCTCGTTCGTCACCACCTTCTTCACTCCCGAGACGGTGGGACGCGACCTCCTCCTGATTGAGGACGCCAGCTAGGCGCAGCCGCCCTTCTCAGCCCGCCCCCTGCGGGACACTTCAGGCCGTGGCCCCTTCCGCCCAGGAAGGGGCCACGGCCTTTTCTGCGACACGGGAAGCGCTTGGCGCCGCGCACAATACCCGGCGCGACCGAAATACCTGCGTCGAGGGACAATATGCGCGTCGCGGAGCGGGAGGTGCGGCGTCAGGGTGGATGCGCGTCGCCTTCCGCCCAGGGGGGCCACGGCCATTTCTGCGACACGGGAAGCGCTTGGCGCCGCGCACAATACCCGGCGCGACCGGAATACCCGCGTCGACACGCAATATGCGCGTCGCGGAGCGGGACACGCATCGCCGGGAAAGAGCCGCGTCGCGGAGCGGGACACGCATCGCCGGGCAAAAGCCGCGTCGCGGAGCGGGAGGTGCGGCGTCAGGGTGAGTGCGCGTCGCCAGCCGGAGCTGCGGCCCAACGCGGCCCAGCGCGGCGCGCCGGACAGCAAAGGGCGGCCCGACCGTTTCCGGTGGGGCCGCCCTGGGTGCTTGGTGCGGAAGCGGGGTTTAGTAGAAGTGGACCGTGTCCACGAGGTGGGGGAGTTCGCCGCCGTCGAGGTAGGTCCGCAGGTTGCTGCAGAAGCGCTCGGCGATCAGCCGGTTTTCGGCTGCGCTGAGGGCCGAGGTGTGCGGGGAGACCATCACCCTGGGGTGGGTCCACAGCGGGCTGTCCTGCGGGAGCGGCTCCACGGCAAAGACGTCCAGGCAGGCGTAGGAGACCTGGCCGTTGCCCAGCGCCTCCAGGAGCGCCTCCTCATCCACCACGGTGCCGCGGCCCACGTTGACGAAGACGGTTCCGGGCTTCATGGCAGCGAAGACCTCGCGGCCGAAGAGCTTCTCGGTGTACGGCGTGCCGGGAAGGGTGTTGACGACGGCGTCTGCGGTGCCGAGCAGCCCGGCGAGGCCGTCGTTGTCCGTGACCACGTCGATCCCGTCGATGGGCCCCACGGTCCGCTTGGTGCCGCTGACGATCATGCCCAGGGCGCGGGCGATCCGTGCGGTCTCGAGCCCGATCTCGCCCAGCCCGGTGACCACCAGGCGGGAGCCATTAACCAGGCGGGTGGGGGTGCGGAGCTCGGGCCAGAGCCTGGCGGCCTGGTCCTGGGCCAGTTCCGCGCTGCGCTTGAAGCCGTTCAGGATGCCGAGGGCGGCGAATTCGGCCAGCGGCAGGGCATGCACCCCGGCGGAGGTGGTGACCTTGAACTTCTGTAGCGTCGCGGCGTCCAGTCCCGAGGCCTTCACGGCACCGCCGGCACCTGCCGCCATGGCATGGATCCACTCAAGGCGGGGGTTGCTGCCGGCGATCCTGGCGAGGCCCGCCGGGCTTTCGTTGGGGAGCCCGTACAGGACCTGGGCCTTGTTGAGCATGTCCCAGTAGCGCTCTTCCTGTTCTGGCGTCCGGCGGAAGTCCGGATCGCCCGCATGGTCGGCGGGAAAGCGTTCCGGCGGCAGGAGCTCGGGCTCGTAGAGGACGGTCACGGACGGGTCTACGGCGCGGATGCGTTCCACCAGCTCTGCTTCGAGCGGGACGGCGATCGCGACGGTGGTTTGGGTCGTCATAGTGTTCATCATACTGAATGGAGGCTAGAATGCTGAACAGTTTCAAATGTTAACCACTGCAAAGATTAGCCACGACGATGTGAGGCAGCATGGAGATGGACCGCAAGGAGGCCGGCTTCGTCGGCCTCGGACTGATGGGTGCGCCGATGGCCGCCAACCTCCTCGCGGCGGGGTGGGCCGTCAGCGCCTGGAACCGGTCGCCGGCGGCCCTGGAGGCCTTCGTGGCCCGGGGCGGATCCAGCGTGGCCGCGGCCGAGGCTCTCCGCGACCTGCCCGTCATCGTCTTCATGCTCCCGGATCTGTCCGACATTGAAGATGTCAGCGCCCCGCTCCTGGCCGGCTGGGCCGCCAGGCCGCCCGCCCCCGGAACCGCCGTGGTGGTCATGAGCAGCGTCTCGCCCTCTGCGGTGCAAGAATTCGGGGCGCGCGTCGCGGAGGCGAGCGGAGGCAACGCCGTCGTCGTCGATGCGCCCGTCAGCGGCGGCACGAAAGGTGCGGTGGACGGAACCCTCGCCATCATGGCCGGCGCCAGCGAGGAAGACTTCCGCCGGCTCCTGCCGCTCTTCAGCGCGATGGGTAGCACCGTGCGGCGGCTCGGACCGCTGGGTGCGGGATCGCTCGCCAAGGCGTGCAACCAGCTGATCGTCGGAACTACGACGGCGGCGCTCGCCGAGGCCGCGGAGCTCGCCGAACGCTCCGGCATGGACGTGGCCGCCCTCTACGAAGTGCTCGCGGGCGGACTGGCCGGCAGCCGGGTCCTGGACATCGTGGGGCCACGGCTCGCCGCCAAGAACTACGAGCCCACCGGACCGGCCAAGTTCATGCACAAGGACCTGTCCTTCGTGCTCGAAAGCGCCTCGGCGGCCGGTGCCGCGGTACCGATGGCTGCCGCCGGCGTCGAGCTCTACGCGGAACTCAAGCGCCAAGGGCTGGGGGACCGGGACCTCGCCGTCGTGCGGCAAACCATCTCGAATCTCAGCGACAACACCACAGTCAGCACAACAGTTAATCCAGCAGTGAAGACCAAATGAGGATCAGCAAACCATGAATGGACTATTTGACCTGACGGGGCGTGTAGCCCTGGTGACCGGTTCGAGCCGGGGGATCGGCAACGCCCTGGCCCGGGCCCTGGCCGACGCCGGCGCCACCGTGGTGCTCAACGGCATCAACCCGGCCCGGCTCAAGGCCGCCGAGGCCGCGATGGCCGCGGACTACCCGCCGGGCCGGGTGCACGGCTGCGCCTTCGATGTCACCAGCGACGCCGAGGCCGCCCGGGGCGTGGCCTGGGTGGAGGAGAACGTGGGGCCGCTGGCGATCCTGGTGAACAACGCCGGCATCCAGCACCGGGTCCCGATGCTGGAGCTCGACGTCGCGGACTGGGACCGGGTGATCGCCACGGACCTGACCAGCGCCTTCCTGGTGGGCCGCGCCGCGGCCCGGCACATGATCCTCCGGGGCCGGGGCAAGATCATCAACATCTGCTCGGTCCAGACCGACCTCGCCCGGCCCACCATCGCCCCCTATGTGGCGGCCAAGGGCGGGCTGCGGAACCTGACCCGGGCGATGACCGCGGAATGGGCCGGGTCCGGGCTGCAGATCAACGGCATCGCGCCGGGCTACATCCATACCGAGATGACGCAGAACCTCGTGGACGATGAGGCGTTCAACGCCTGGATCCTGGGCCGGACCCCGGCGCACCGGTGGGGGACCGTGCAGGACCTGGCCGGTCCCGCGGTGTGGCTGGCCTCCAGCGGCTCGGACTTCGTCAACGGCCAAACCATCTTCATCGACGGCGGAATGACGGTGGTGGTCTAATGGGCGCCGCGGCACAACTCCCGGCCACGGCCCCGGCGGTGGTGGCCCACGCGGCGGGAGACCTGCGGATCGAGGACATTCCCGTGCCTGCACCGGCGCCCGATGAGGCCGTCATCGAAGTGGCCTTCGGCGGCATCTGCGGCTCCGACCTGCACTACTGGCTGCACGGTGCGGCGGGCGAATCCATCCTGAAAGCTCCCCTGGTCCTGGGCCACGAGATCGTGGGAACCGTGGTCCGGGCCGCCGCGGACGGATCGGGCCCAGCGCCCGGCACGCCCGTCGCAGTCCATCCCGCCACACCCGGTCCGGGCAGCGCCCGGTACCCCGCAGACCGGCCCAACCTGTCACCAGGGTGCACCTACCTGGGCAGCGCCGCACGCTATCCGCACACCGACGGGGCCTTCAGCCGCTACGCCACGCTGCCTGCCAGGATGCTCCGGCCCCTGCCGGCGGGCCTGGAACTGCGGACCGCGGCCCTGGCGGAACCGGCCAGCGTCGCATGGCACGCCGTGTCGCGCGCCGGGGACGTCGCGGGAAAGACGGCGCTGGTGATCGGCAGCGGCCCCATCGGCGCGCTGGCGGTGGCGGTCCTCAAGCGGGCCGGCGCAGTCCGGATCGTGGCCGTGGACATGCACGACAGACCGCTGGAAATCGCCCGTGCCGTGGGAGCCGACGCCGTCCTCAAGGGGGACGACGTCGAGGCGATCGCGGCGGTGGAGGCGGACGTCGTCATCGAGTCCTCAGGCAGCCACCAGGGCCTGGCCTCTGCGATCAAGGGCGCGGTCCGCGGCGGCAGGGTGGTGATGGTGGGACTGCTGCCCTCGGGCCCGCAGCCGGTCCTGATCTCCCTGGCCATCACGCGCGAGCTCGAGCTGGTGGGCTCGTTCCGCTTCAACGACGAAATCGATGAGGTTCTCGGTGCACTCGCCGACGGATCGCTGCTGGTGGATCCCGTGGTCACCCACACCTTTTCGCTGGACCGCGGACTGGAAGCGTTCGACGTCGCCAGGAATGCGGCTGTTTCCGGGAAGGTCCTGCTGGACTTCCGCCCGGCCCCGGCGTGAGGCGCGCCGCCGTCGTCGGGCCCGGGGATCCGGTCCGCCAGGGGTGAGCTAGTGCCGCTCGACCGGGACGAACACCCGCGGCTGGTTCTTCCAGCTCGGCTCCATCTCCGAGATGGTCTCCCGCATGATCCGGTTGGAGGCCTCGCGGGCGGCGGCGGCATCCCCGGCGGCGATGGCTTCGGCCACCTCCACGTGCCACTGCAGCGCCGTCTCCCGCGGGTGGTCCGGCATCAGGCCGTGGAGGGTGCGGCCGGTCAGGGTCTCGGTCACTTGGCCCACCATGTTGGCAAACATCTCGTTGCCGGAGCCGGTCAGCAACAGGGAATGGAACAGGATGTCCAGATCCAGGAACCGGGGCACGTCCCCGGCCTGCCCGGCGTCGCGCATGGCGTGCGAGATCTCCACGAGCTCCCGGCGGAGTGCCTCGGGGGCGTTGGCCGCTGCCAGTTCGGCGGCCACCGGCTCGACGGCGGTGCGGAGCTCGGCCAGGGAGCGCAACTGGGCGCCGCGGCCCTCACCGGCCAGGCGCCAGCGGATCACGAGCGGATCGAACGGGTTCCAGCGGTTCGAGGGCAGCACCCGGATGCCGACCCGCTTGATGGTCTCAACCAGGCCCAGGGACTGGAGAACCCGGACGGCCTCCCGGACCACCGAGCGGGAGACCTTGAGTTCGTCCTCAAGGTGCTCCGCAAGCATGACGTGCCCGGGCGGCAGCTCGCCGGCCACGATCCGGGTTCCGAGGTGCTCAATGGCACGATGATGGAGGCTGGTTGACATAGTCGTAAGCATAATGCTGTGGACCTGCTCCGGGCCGACCGGCGTGGCGGGCGCCGGTGATCATAGACTGTTTATGACGCACAGTATTCCGCTACGTGGGCGCTGCTTTCCCGCAGCCCGCGGAAATACATATGGTTTATGGACAGCCACAAATCCTCAAGAGCGGGTTCTGCCCTTTGCGGCGCAACCTGCCGAGTCCTAGATGAACGTCTTAGATGAACCGCCGTGCATCCATGGTCCACAAAATCATGGTGCACAGAAATGAATTGGAGTTTTGATGTCAGCACACATCGGTGTTACCGGCCTCGCCGTGATGGGGGCCAACCTCGCACGCAACCTGGCCCGGAACGGCTTCACCGTTGCCCTGCACAACCGGTCGGTGGAAAAGACAGACACCCTGCTCGCCAAGTACGGCGATGAG
This sequence comes from Arthrobacter sp. 05T420, assembly GCF_056396305.1. NCBI lineage: Bacteria > Bacillati > Actinomycetota > Actinomycetes > Micrococcales > Micrococcaceae > Arthrobacter > Arthrobacter sp. 05T420. The sequence goes on from NZ_JBFTLG010000028.1 coordinate 13,048, forward strand.
GGCGACTTCGTCCGCACGGAGACCCTCCAGGAACTCGTTGATTCTCTGGAGAAGCCGCGCCGCGTACTGATCATGGTCAAGGCCGGCAAGCCGGTCGATTCCGTGATCGAGCAGCTCGAGCCGCTTCTGGAGGCGGGCGACATCATCATCGACGCCGGCAACTCGCACTATGAGGACACCCGCCGCCGCGAGGCCGCGCTCGCCAAGAAGGACCTGCACTTCGTCGGCATCGGAGTCTCCGGTGGCGAGGAAGGCGCCCTCAACGGCCCCTCGATCATGCCGGGCGGTTCCAAGGAGTCCTACGACGCCCTCGGCCCGCTGCTGGAAAAGATCGCCGCGCACGTCGACGGCCAGCCCTGCTGCGCCTGGATCGGCACCGACGGCGCCGGCCACTTCGTCAAGATGGTCCACAACGGGATCGAATACGCCGACATGCAGGTCATCGGCGAGGCCTTCGACCTCCTGCGCTCCGGCGCCGGAATCGAACCGGCCGAGCAGGCCAAGATCTTCGAAGAGTGGAACAAGGGCGACCTCGCCTCCTTCCTGATCGAAATCTCCGCCGAGGTCCTCGGCCACGTCGATGCGAAGACCGGCAAGCCGTTCGTCGACGTCGTGGTGGATGCTGCCGGCCAGAAGGGCACCGGCCGCTGGACGGTCATCTCCGCGCTCGAACTCGGTTCCCCGACATCGGGCATCGCAGAGTCCGTCTTCGCCCGGGCCCTGTCCTCGCAGGCGGAGCAGCGTGTGCTGGCCCAGGAGCTGCTGGCCGGCGGCGAGGCCGCCGTCGAGGTCCCCGAGAGTTTCGTCGAAGACGTCCGCCAGGCGCTTTACGCCTCCAAGCTGGTCTCCTACGCCCAGGGGCTGGACATGCTCACCTCTGCGGCCAAGGAATACGGCTGGGACCTGAAGCTGGATGAGATCGCCTCGCTGTGGCGCGGCGGCTGCATCATCCGCGCGGAACTGCTCAAGGAGATCACCAAGGCCTACGCCGCGGCGGAGAAGCCGGCCAACCTGCTCTTCGCGCCGGCGTTCACCAAGGCGATCGCCGAGGTCCTCCCGGCCTGGCGCCGGGTAGTGTCCACCGCGGTGCAGCTCGGCATCCCGGTGCCGGTGTTCTCCTCCTCACTGGCCTACTACGACGGCCTGCGCCGCAAGCGCCTGCCGGCCGCCGTCATCCAGGGCCAGCGCGACCTCTTCGGTGCGCACACCTACGGCCGCGTCGACGCCGAGGGCACGTTCCACACCCTCTGGGGCGAGGACAAGTCCGAGATCGAGGCAGTCGACACCCACTAGCAGCACCATAGACGGCCGGCCCTTTCCAGATACTCTGGGAGGCGCCGGCCGTCCGTGTCTCCGGCCGCTCCTGCCGAAGGAGTTCAGCGCCCAAGGAGTTTTGCTCATGCCCCAGCCCGTAGCGTTTGTCACCGGTGCGTCCACCGGGATCGGCTTTGAAACCGCGAAAAAGCTTGCATCGGCCGGCTTCACCGTCTATGCCGGGGCCCGGCGGGTGGAGAAAATGGAGCCGTTGAAGGCCTCCGGCGTCAAGGTGATGGCATTGGACGTGACGGATGAGGCCTCGATGAGCGCCGCCGTCGGGGAAGTGCTGGCCGTGCACGGCCGGATCGATGTCCTGGTCAACAACGCCGGCTACGGGACGTACGGTTCGCTCGAGGAGGTGGAGCTGGCCGAGGGGCGGCGTCAGTTCGACGTGAACGTCTTCGGCCTGGCGCGGATGACGCAGCTCGTGATCCCCGCCATGCGGGCCGCGCGGGCGGGCCGGATCATCAACATCTCATCGATCGGCGGCAAGATGTACGAGCCGCTGGGCGCCTGGTACCACGCGACAAAGTTTGCGGTGGAGGGCCTGAGCGATTCGTTGCGGCTCGAGCTCAAGCCGCACGGCATCGACGTGGCCATCATCGAGCCCGCCGGGACGCTGTCGGAGTGGGGCGCCATTGCGGCGCAGGGGCTGTTGGCCAGCTCCGGGAGTGGCCCGTACGGGGCCCAGGCCAAGGTGGTGGCGGCCGCGCTGGCCACCACGGACAACGCGGCAACCTCGGCGCGGCCGGAGCTCGCCGCCGAGGCGATCCTGCACGCGGCGACGGCGCGGCGGCCCAAGACACGGTACCCGGTGGGTGCCAGCGCCCGGGGGATCCTCATGCTGCGCCACCTGCTGCCGGACCGGGCGTTCGACGCCATCCTGTGGAACATTTACAAGCGGTTCCCCGGGTAGGACCGCCGAGGCCCCGGGAGCGGGCCGCCGGACCGCTGCCGGGCAGTCAGTAGGGGTCCTAGATGTGGTAATCGATCAGGTATTCGGCCGGGTCGACGGCGGGCTTGGTCTCACGCTGCGAGTCGCGGTGCCGCCAGGTGGCCGGCACACCGGTGACGATCGATTCAGCCGGGGCATCCTTGACCACCACGGCGTTGGCGCCGACGGCGCTGTCCCGACCGATGGTGATGGGGCCCAGGATCTTGGCCCCGGCGCCGATCACCACGCGGTCCTCGATGGTGGGATGGCGTTTGATCTTGGCGAGAGAGCGGCCACCGAGGGTCACGCCGTGGTAGATCATGACGTCCTCGCCGATCTCGGCGGTCTCGCCGATGACCACGCCCATGCCGTGATCGATGAAGAAACGCCGGCCGATGGTCGCGCCGGGGTGGATCTCGATGCCGGTGAGGAACCGGGCGAGCTGGGAGATGAGCCGTGCCGGGAACCGCAGGACCGGGTTTTGCCACAGCCGGTGCGTCAGGCGGTGGAACCAGATTGCGTGCAGGCCGGAATAGGCGAAGAAGTTCTCAAAAGAACCTCGAGCCGCCGGGTCGTGGGACCGGGCGGCGTCGAGGTCTTCCTTCAGTCTTGCGAAGAAGCTCACAAAGACCTTTCTGGGGAATCGTGGGACAGCGGCAGGGACTTAGCCGCGGATGTCGTCGTACAGCACGGTGGAGATGTAGCGCTCACCAAAGTCGCAAACCACTGCAACAATGAGTTTACCGGCGTTCTCCGGGCGTTTGGCGAGCTCCAGGGCCGCCCAGACGATGGCGCCGGAGGAGATGCCTCCCAGGATGCCTTCCTTGATGCCGAGTTCGCGCGCCACGCGGACGGAGTCTTCCAAGGTGGCGTCGATGACCTCGTCGTACACGTTGGTGTCCAGGATTTCCGGGACGAAGTTCGCGCCGAGGCCCTGGATCTTGTGCGGGCCCGGGGCGCCGCCGTTGAGGATGGCGGAGTCCTTCGGCTCGACGGCGACGATCTGGACACCCGGCCGGCGTTCCTTCAGGACCTGGCCGACGCCGGTGACGGTGCCGCCGGTGCCGACGCCGGCGACGAAGATGTCCACCTTCCCGTCGGTGTCGGTCCAGATTTCCTCGGCCGTGGTGCGGCGGTGGACCTCCGGGTTGGCCTCGTTGGCGAACTGCTGGGCCCAGATGGAGTTCTCCGTGTTGGCCACGATCTCCTGGGCCTTCTCCACGGCACCGCGCATGCCCTCGGAGCCGGGGGTCAGGACAATCTCGGCGCCGTACGCGCGGAGCATGACCCGGCGCTCGGTGGACATCGTTTCGGGCATGGTCAGGATGACCCGGTAGCCGCGGGCCGCGCCCACCATGGCCAGGGCGATTCCGGTGTTGCCGGACGTGCCTTCGACAATGGTGCCGCCGGGCTTGAGGGCACCGGACTTCTCGGCAGCATCAATGATGGCGACGCCGATCCGGTCCTTGACGCTGTTGGCCGGGTTGTAGAACTCCAGCTTGACCGCCACGGTGGCGTCCAGGCCTTCGGTCAGCCGGTTCAGCCGGACCAGCGGAGTTCCGCCCACCAGCTGGGTTACATCGTCATAGATCGGTGCCATGTATGTATGCCTGTCTTTGAGGAGGGTTGACTGAGGTCAGCCTAACGAGCGGTCACAGGCCCTAGCTAAGCATTAAGCCATGCAGAGTAATATTTCCTCGCCTTGGCCAGCTTCGGGTTGATGATGACGTTGCAGTAGCCCTCCTCGGGGTACTTGGCGTAGAAGTCCTGGTGGATTTCCTCGGCCACATGGAACTTCGGCCGCCGGCTGACCTCGGTGACGATCGGGTGCTTCCACAGGGCCTGGTTCCGTTCGATCGCCTCCTCGAACAGGATCTTTTCCTCGGTGGTCTCGTAGAACATCGAGGACCGGTACTGGGTCCCGACGTCGTAGCCCTGCCGGTTCAGTGTGGTGGGATCGTGGAGGGCGAAGAACATGTCCAGGATGACCTCGGCGGGAATGATGTCCTCGTCGAACGTCACCGCCACCACCTCGGCGTGGCCTGTGGTCCCGGAGCATACAGAGTAGTAGTCGGGGTTGTGGTCATGGCCTCCGGTGTAGCCCGAGACGACCGAGCTGACGCCCTTGGTTTTCTGGTAGACGGCGTCGAGGCACCAAAAGCAGCCTCCGCCGAGCACAAAAGTTCTCATGCACTGTTCAATGGTTCGAGGGCCCCGATGATTCCCCACCCACCTTACGAGAGTGTTACGAGTGACCGGGGCGCGCGCGGATAGGGTAAAAATGGGGGTATGGAACCTGTGAACACCGATGTTTCAGCGGAATCCGACGGCCCTGCTGCCGCCGTCGACGGCGATACGGGCACCGGTGAGGCCTCGGGCGCCGCGACGCTGGGCATGATCCAGCTGGCCGTGGAGGAGCTCTGGCCCGAGTCGCTGGCCGAGGACTGGGACGAGGTGGGTCTCGTGGCGGGCCACCCGGGCGCCGAGGTGCACCGGGTCATGTTCGCAGTCGATCCGACCACCGATGTGATCGAGGAAGCCATCGACTTCGGTGCCGAGCTGCTCATCACGCACCACCCGCTGCTGCTCAAGGGCGTGACGTCCGTCGCCGCGAACACGGCCAAGGGCAAAGCCGTGCACCGGCTCATCGAGTCCGGGACCGCGCTGATGACCGTTCACACCAACGGTGACTCCGCCGTCGGGGGCGTCTCCGACGTCCTGGCTGACGCTCTGGGCCTGCAGAACGTGGCCCCGCTGACCCCTGCGGCGAACGGGCTCCCGGAGGAAGGCATCGGCCGTGTCGGCGACCTCGAAGAGGTCCTGACGCTGGGTGACTTCGCTGCCCGCGTGTTCGGCATCCTGCCCTCGGTGGCCGGGGGCGTGCGGGTGTCGGGTGACCGGGACGGGCTGATCCGGCGGGTGGCTGTCTGCGGCGGCGCCGGCGATTCCCTCTTCGGCGAGGTCCGGGCAAGCAACGCGGACGTCTACGTGACGGCGGATCTGCGGCACCACCCGGCATCGGAAGCCCGGGAGGCGGCGGTCAACGACCGGCCCTACCTGATCGACGTGTCCCACTTCGCCAGCGAATGGCTGTGGCTCCCTGCCGCCGCCGAAGCGCTGGGCAATGTGCTCACCGATCAGGGCCACGACGTCGAGATCCGGGTCAGCACCACCAACAGCGACCCGTGGGACTTCATTCTGACTCCGGGCTAAGCCTGGCGTGCGAGGGGCCCCGGGTGAGCGCAGCGAGGCCGGGGAGCACGCTAGGCGCTAGAGTCTTAGGAGCGCCGATACGGTGCCCGGCTTCGGCCGGATTGGATTTAGCGGAGGTAAATAGTGGCCAAGGCAGCACCGGCGGAACAGTTGAAGTTGCTCGAATTGCAGGGACTGGATGCCAAGCTCAAGTCCTTGTCCAACCGCCGACGAAGCCTTGAAAGCGACTCCCGGATCACCGACCTGGAGGCCGCCCTCAGCGTGGCCAACGGTGAACTTGGCGCCGCGAAGGTGGCCGTCCACGACGCCGAGCTCGAGCTCAAGCGCTCAGAGGCCGACGTCGAGCAGGTCGCCTCGCGGATCGAACGCGACGAGGCGCGGCTCAACAGCGGCACGGGCCTTTCCAAGGACCTCGTCGCCCTGCAGCGCGACCTCGTCTCGCTGAACAAGCGCCGCTCGGACCTCGAAGACGTCGAACTCGAAGTCCTCGAACGGCTCGACTCGCTCCGCGCCCGCCAAGGGGCGCAGCAGCAGATCGTGGACGACATCCAGGGCTCCTTCGGCTCCATCCGTGCCGAACTGGACGAGCAGCTGGCCGAGATCGCCGCCGAAGCCACCGTGGTGCGCGGGCAGCGTGCCGAGTTCGCCGCCGGACTCGACGCAGGAATGCTCGCCGTCTACGAGAAGACCCTGGCCAAGCGCGGCGTCGGCGCTGCCCGGCTCTTCCACGGCACCTCGGAAGGCTCCGGCATGCACCTCAGCCCCGGCGACCTGGCCGAGATCAAGGCCGCGGCCGAGGACGAGATCGTGTTCTGCCCGGACTCCGGCTGCATCCTGGTCCGCTCGGCCGAGTGGGCCTAACCACCCCAACTGCCTAACCACCCCAACTGACTAGCAGCAGGGGCCGTTTTGAGCGCTCAAAACGGCCCCTGCTGCTAGTCAGTTGGGCAGGATGATGTTCAGGGTGTGCGGCTTCCGGGCCGTGCCCTCAACGAGTTCGGCAGCCCACTTCTCCGCCACGGCCTTCCTTAGCTGCGCCGGGGTTTGGGGCGCCTTGCCCCTGCGGCTGAGCAAATGCCGGGCCAGCTCGCCACGGGTGTGCTTGGCAAAGTGGCTGACCACTTTGCGCACGCCGGCGGTTTCGGTGAAGACATTCACGGCCACCGTCTGTTCCGGCGGGGGAGTCCAGGCCGCCGCGTAGGTACTGGACCGGCAGTCCACCAACAGCTCACCCGTGGTGGCTGCTGCTAGGGCGTCGCCCAGTCGCGGCTTCCAGAACGAGGCGAGCCGCCCGACGTCGGGCAGCGAGATCCCCATCGACAGCCGGTAGGCGGGCACGCGGTCAGCGAAGCGGATGGCGCCCCACAGGGCCGAGACCACCAGCACCGAAGCATCGGCCTTCTTCCGCTGCGCCGGGGTCAGCGAGTCGTAGCCGAGGGCGTCAAAGAGCACCCCGGAATACACCTGGTGGGCCGGGGCGGCAGGTTCCGCGTGCAGGCGGGTGTTGCGTTCGACGTCGGCACTCAGCGAGGCGCCGACGCCCAGCAGCGCCAAGGCGTCCTCGTGGGCGCTGACGGTGCCGAGCGCCTCGAGGACCTTGGCCCGTGCGCTGTTGAGGGCGGGAAAGCTCAAAGCGCTCCAGTCGGCGGCGTCAGCACCGACAGCGGGAGTCTTGCCCTCGGAGGGCGGCAACAGAATTAGCACCGTTCGATCTTACCGGCGGCGGGTTCAGGCGAGGTGGTAGCCCAAGAAGGAGAACACCTCGGGCAGGACGGACCGCCAGTAGCTGTAGTCGTGGCCGCCGGGCCGGAACCCGCCCTCGACCTCGCCCGGCAGTCCTGCGCGGTAGGCGCGAACTGTGGCGGCAAGCTCGTCCCCGGTGCCGCAGTCGATCCGCTTGGGCACCGCCGCGAGCCGTGGCCGGAGCGCGAAAACATCATGGGCCGCGAAGTCGGCCGGGCCGTCGAAGGCGGATTCCTGGCGTGGATCGTAGTGGTCCCAGACCGCCGGGCTCATGGCCGCGACGGCGCGGACTCCTGGCAGCCGGCCCTGCGAGGCGAGCAGGAGGGAACCGAAGCCGCCCATGGAGATGCCGAAGAGGCCAATCCTGCCAAGGTCGTAGCCCTGGCTGCCCAGGAACGGAACAAACTCCTTCACCAGCATCGACTGGGTGTCGCTGCCGTCCGCGCGGGGGTGCCACCACGTGTTTCCGCCGTCCACTGCAGCGATCGCGAAGGGTGTACCGTCGGCGTCGAGGTGCCGTTGAAGAGACTCATGGGCCGCCAAGTCCTCGAGCAGGTCGGCGTGGCTGCCGCCCAGTCCGTGGAGGAAGACGGCCACGGGCAATTCGGGCTGCGCGCCGCCGGGCGGCAGTTCGGGTGCAGCCAGCGACCAGTGGCTGGCGATCCCGGGGCGGAAAGCCGAGACGAATGACCCTGAACTGGCCCGGAGCGTCAACGGGCCCGCGGACGCCGGCAGTGCTGTCGCCGTCGGGCCGGTTGGCATGGGCGCAGGCGTGTCGACAGGCTCTATGCCGTCAGTGCAGGCAGTGAGGGCGGACGCGCCAAGGCCGATTCCTGCCAGCTCGAGCAGCCGGCGCCGGGTCAGGGCGGACTGGTCCATTCCTCGATAATAGGTCCGGCGGCCTGGGCTACGCGGCCTTGATCGGTGGCGCCGGCGAGTCCGCGGGTGCCGCCCGCATTGCCGTCCTGGCCACGTGGATGCCGCTACTCCGGCGCTGGTAACTACGCGGGAACACAGAACCCGGCGTATCGGTCAGCCCGTCCTTCCACCTCGCCGGAATTCCGTTATCCCAGCTGCAGCTGCCTTGACAACTCCCATGGATCGTCGGTGAAAATGCCGTCGGCGCCATCGCGGCGCAGGCGGGACGCCGTGGGTTCGTCGTTGACCGTATAGGGCCACACAGTCAGTCCGGACGCCTTCAGGGTCCTCAAGTAGTCGGCGCCGACGCTTTTGTGCGGCCCCACATGGTCAATGCCGCTGGAGCGGATCGCGGCAGGATCGGGCTCCTCGCCCTTGCGCAGCAGATACAGCACGTGCAGCCCGGATTCAGCCAGTTTCCGTGCCGTCTGGTAGCTGAACGTCTGCACGATAACTTTGTCCTGGACTCCGCGTCTGAGAATGGACGAGGCAAACGCAGCTAGATCGATCCCCGGATCCTTTATTTCCGGGACCAGGAGGTTCCGTCCACCGTAGTCGTCCAACATAGCTTCCCAAGTGGTGGGGGTGCCTTCGGCGCCACCCGGCAGGGCCTTGATGCGCGCCGCCATCCACTGGGCCGGGCTCAGCTTTGCCGGGCGGCCGGTGACACCGGTCATGGTCCGGTCCACGGTGTCGTCATGCAGCGGAACAATGGTCCCGTCCTTCAGCCGCCGCAGATCCGTCTCGATCGGGAACCCGGTCCTGCTCACGGACTGGAAGGCCTCCGTAGACGATTCAGGGTTCACCAGCGCGCCGCCCCGGTGCGCCACAAGGGTGAAACTCGACGACCACGACGGCCGCACAGACGCGGGCCCCGACGTCGGTTCCGGTGCCGGAGGTGGCATAGCGGTGCAACCGGAGCAGAGCATCAGCCCCAGCAGCAGGGCTCCCAGCTTGAACATTGCCCCAGCATAGCCCGGTAGCGGCGTGGCGTGCCCGGGTGGGACCGGCCGCTGCGGCCCGGGCGCTACGCGCCCTTGATCGGTGGCGCCGGGGACTCCACCGGTGCCACGGCGGGTGCCGCCGGCATCGCAGTCCTAGCCGCGTGGTCCTCGCGTGCCAGGAAGACGGCCAACTCGGCGATGGTGCTCATCAGGAGAACTGAAGCCGGTCCACTACCGGGATGATCAACCGCAGCCCGGGCATCCGGACCGCGACCGCCCGGCCCAGCCGGAACAGGACGCCGAGTTCGTACTGACGCACAATCTTGATCGACATCCTGGCGAGAATACCCACCAGGATGATCGCGAGCAGCCAGATGATGATGGCGGTCCAGTTCATCGGGACCTCTTCCTTGACTAGCAGGAATCCTGCTCCAATTCTCCCACCGGCCGCCCCTAAAGGCCGCGGTGCGGCTGCGCCGGCCGGGAGGCCGTAGACTGGACAGCGGATGGGTTGACCAGGCGGCCGCGCGTCACGCAAGTGGCTCGAGGAACGTCCGGGCTCCGCAGAGCAGGGTGGTGGGTAACGCCCACTCGGGGTAACCCGCAGGCCAGTGCCACAGAGAACAGACCGCCTGCGTGCGGCATGTGCTTGCACAGGCCGCAGGGCAGGTAAGGGTGAAACGGTGGTGTAAGAGACCACCAGCTTCCCGGGTGACCGGGAAGGCTAGGTAAACCCCACCCGGAGCAAGGCCAGACAGGACACGTTTGAGGGCTGCTCGCCCGAGTGTTCGGGTAGGCCGCTGGAGGGCGTCGGCAACGGCGTCCGTAGATGGATGGCCGCTACTCCCGTGCCGGTAACAGCGCGGGAACACAGAACCCGGCGTATCGGTCAACCCATCCACCCACACTCCAAGTAGTCCTGTCCTCCCTACCGCGTGCCTCCTACCTGCACCGATGCCGGTAAATCCAGATGCTTGACATCATCCCCGCGAAACTAGAGACTTCACTCAACGCTTGGGGCGGCGGTTTCGGCGATGGTTGAGGAGTCATGGTGCCGGACGATGCGGAGTACGACTATGTGATCGCCGGGGGCGGCACGGGCGGCAGCGTCCTGGCCGGGAGATTAAGTGAAGACCCAGCAGTCCGCGTGCTGCTGCTCGAGGCGGGCCGATCCGACCGCCATCCGTTCATCCATGTGCCCGCGGGCTTCCCAAGACTCAAGGGAGGCCCGTACCAATGGCAGTACCGGAGCGTCCCGCAGGAGCACAGCAAAGGCCGTCGTATCCCGCTCGCCCAAGGCCGCGGGCTCGGTGGCGGGGGCTCCATCAACTCCCAGGTCTTCACCCGCGGCGTTGCCCAGGACTACGACAGCTGGGCTAAAGAGTGCGGATGCGACGGCTGGTCCGCCGACGAGGTCCTCGAGTACTTCGTGCGCTCGGAGTCCAACTGCAGACTCTCGGGACCCCACCACGGAACCCAAGGGCCGCTCGGAGTCTCGGACCCCAAGCGCCCGCACAAGCTCTCGGCGGCCTTCGTCCGGGCCGGGCAGGAGTTCGGGCTGCCGTACAACAGTGACTTCAATGGCGCCGAACAGCACGGCGTCGGCTTCTACCAGACCACCACGAAAAACGGCCGCCGGTGCAGCGCGGCCGTGGCCTACCTCAAACCCGCGCGCAAGCGCCGCAATCTCACGGTCCGCGTCAACGTGACCGTTTCCAAGGTGATCATCAAGAATGGCCGGGCGGTCGGCATCCAGACGATGGAACGCGGAGTCGCGCGAAGCTACAGTGCCAGGCGGGAGGTGCTCATCGCCAGCGGCGCGTTTGGATCGCCGAAACTGCTTCAGCTTTCGGGCATCGGCGACCCCGCAGATCTCGCCGCCGCCGGCATCGACACCGTCCATGCCCTGCCCGGCGTCGGCAAGAACCTGCAGGACCACTGCGACCTGGACATCATCTACGAACTCACATATGGCCACAGCCTGGACCGCTTTAACCGCGTCCGCCCGGCGACGGCCCTTGCCGGGCTCGAATACCTCGCTTTCCGCACGGGACCGTTCGCTTCGAACCTGGTCGAGGCCGGTGGCTTCAGCTACGCAAACACGGACGATTCCACGCCGGACCTGCAGTTCCACTTCCTGCCTGCTGCCCGGGCAGAGGCCGCCATCTCCCTGCGGCCGGGATTCGGGGCGACGTTGAACTCGTACTTCCTGCGGCCCCGGAGCCGGGGAACAGTTCGTATGGCGTCCTCGGACCCCACCCAGCCGCCGCTCATCGATCCGAACTACCTCGCCGACGACTACGACCTTGAGATGACCATCGTCGGCGTGCAGCAGAGCCGACAGATCATGGAGCAGTCCTCAATGGCACCGTTTATCAAGGCGGAGCACATCGGCGACGGCTCACGGGTGAAAACCCGTGACGAGTACGTGAATTTCGTGCGCTCCTACGGACGGACCTCCTACCATCCGGTCGGCACCTGTGCCATGGGAATCTCCGATGAATCCGTGGTCTCGCCGCGGCTGAAGGTCTACGGGCTTGAGGGACTGCGGGTGGTGGACTCCTCGATCATGCCCCGCCTGATCAGTGCCAACACCCAGGCGCCCACCATCATGATCGCGGAAAAAGCCGTTGACATGATCCTCGACGACGCCCGGTAGGCGGCGTCCCGGCCTCAGTTGCTCCCCGGGTTTTCCCCGGCTCCTCCGGGGCCCGGGGGCGTGTGTGAGTCATTTCACGCCCGGCAGGGCACCTGACCCTGCCGCGCCGCCCGTAGAATTGATGGTGAACGTAGAAGTTCTGCCGCCGGGTCTGCGTTCGCAGCCGGCGGATTTTTCTTTGCGCTCGATGAGGCGCCCGGGGTGGACCGAATCCCTGCCGGTGCCCGGTACCGGACACCCTCCGGCGGCCGACTTCCCCTTACGAGGACGTAGGGGGTGGATTCTAGGAAGGTAGTTCTGTGAGCCAGACGTCAGATTCTTGTCTTGATACGTGGATGGGCCGTGAGGCGCTCGCCGAGGCCATGATCCCGGTGATCGGCCGGCTGTACCGCGAGAACAACGTGGTGACCTCCATCCACGGACGCAGCCTGATCAACAAGTCCACCATGAATATCCTCAAGGCCCACCGCTTCGCCCGCCGGATGAGCAAGGAAGAACTGCGCCTCGAGGAGACGGCCCCGCTGCTGGAGGCCCTGACCAAGCTGGACCTCGGCGCAGCGGCGATCGATATTGCCCGCCTCACCGAGAAGTACCGCGCCGAGGGCGACGGCGCCAGCCTCGATGCCTTCCTCCGCGAGGAACTCGCCGAGGTTGTCGGTAAACGCGGCGGCGACGACCGCACCAGCACCGACGTCGTCCTCTACGGCTTCGGCCGCATTGGCCGGCTCCTGGCCCGGCTCCTGATCGAAAAGGCAGGCGGCGGCCACGGCCTGCGCCTGCGCGCCATCGTGGTCCGCCGCGGGTCCGACAACGACCTCAGCAAGCGCGCCAGCCTCCTGCGCCGCGACTCTGTCCACGGCTCCTTCGAAGGCACCATCAAGGTGGACCTCGAAAACGACACCATCACAGCCAACGGCGTGCAGATCCAGGTCATCTACTCGGACAACCCTTCCACGGTGGATTACACCGCCTACGGCATCCACGACGCGCTCGTCGTGGACAACACGGGCCGCTGGCGCGACGCCGAGGGCCTGTCCCAGCACCTGAAGAGCAAGGGTGTTGCCCGTGTTCTACTCACCGCCCCGGGCAAGGGTGAGCTGAAGAACATCGTGCACGGCATCAACCACGGCACCATCGCCGACTCGGACACGATCGTCTCGGCGGCCTCCTGCACCACCAACGCCATCACCCCCGTGCTCAAGGCGATCAACGACCGCTACGGCGTGGTGCACGGGCACGTGGAGACAGTCCACTCCTTCACCAATGACCAGAACCTGATCGACAACTTCCACAAGGGCGACCGCCGTGGACGTTCCGCCGCGCTGAACATGGTGATCACCGAGACCGGTGCCGCCAAGGCCGTCGCCAAGGCGCTGCCGGAGCTGCTCGGCAAGCTCACGGGCAGCTCCATCCGCGTCCCCACCCCGGACGTGTCGCTGGCCATCTTGAACCTGAGCCTGGAAAACGGCACCACCAAGGACGAAGTCAACGACTACCTGCGGGAAATGTCGCTGCACTCCGAGCTGCGCAAGCAGATCGACTACATCGATTCGCCCGAGGTTGTCTCCACCGACTTCGTCGGCTCGCGCCGGGCGGGCATCGTCGACGGCCTGGCCACGATCTCCAACGACAAGAACCTCGTGCTGTACGTCTGGTACGACAACGAGTTCGGCTATAGCTGCCAGGTGGTCCGCGTCATGGAGGAAATGGCCGGGGTCAACCCGCCGTCCTTCCCCGCCAAGGACGCCGCCTCCATTCTCGAGGCCGCCGGGCTGCCCGTAGAGGTCTAGTCCGCAGGCGCAATATCCCTGACCGGGACATCTTCCTCTTTTCCCGGCTGATTCCCGGCCAACGCACTGGAATCAGCCGGGAATGGCAACCACAATGTAGCCATGGAACAGAACCCGGCAATTGAACACGAGACCACCCTGGAACACGCGCTGGACGTCGCACGGAGCAACGCGAAGGAAGCGAAGCGGCTGCTGGATGACGCGATCGTCAAACGCGACGCCGGCGAAGTCAACGACGACCGGGTGAGCCAGCTCCAGAGCCTGCTGGATCTGGCCAACGACGACCTGAAACGGGTCACGCGGGAACAATAGCCCGCGGGCTTCCGCTACCGGTCCCCAACACTGTGGACAACCTCCTGGGTGTCGGGGCGCCCGCATAGGCTCGGGACGTGCAGTCAGAACGCCGCCAGCGGCCGCCCTCATGACCGTCACCTGGACGGAATTCCGGCGTGCCCGGCGCCGCTCCCGCCAGGCGTGGATTCTTCTGGCAGCAGCCGGGCTGGCGGTCCTCGGCGGCCTGGTCTGGTTCTTCACGGCCGGCCAGTTTGCCGCCGGGGAGCCGCAGACCACGGGTCCCAGCGAGGCCCCCGTACTTGCCGGCAGATGGATGAACGCGGTGGACCCCGTCCGGGCCGTGCCGGAGGGAAGTGCCGCCGGCGTGCTCGACACCCTTGCGGTCAAGGGGCGGTCGGCCAGGGACAACTATGACCGCGCCGCGTTCGGCCAGGCCTGGCTCGATGTCGACCGCAACGGCTGCGATACACGCAACGACATCCTCCGGCGCGACCTGGCCGCCGCCGAATTTGTCCGTGGCTCCCGGTGCCAGGTGGCCGGCGGCACGTTCCAGGAACCCTACACCGGGCGCATGATCGCGTTCCGGCGCGGCGCCGAGACCAGCGCAGCGGTGCAGATCGATCACGTCGTGGCGCTCGGCGACGCGTGGCAAAAGGGCGCCCAGCAGCTCACCGCGCAACAGCGCGAACACCTGGCCAACGATCCCCTCAACCTGATCGCCGTCGACGGTCCCGCCAACCAGGACAAAAGCGCCTCCGACGCCGCCACCTGGCTGCCGCCCAACAAGGCGTTCCGCTGCCACTACGTGGCCCGGCAGATTTCCGTCAAGGCCGCCTACCGGCTGTGGGTCACGTCCGCCGAGAAGGAAGCGATGAAGCGGATCCTCACATCGTGCCCCGGGCAAGCGACGATCGTTCCGCGGTGACGGCACTGTGTCCTGTCGTGCCGTGTCCTGCGCAGGGATCCATGGCCTACGAATGGGGTCCGCCCGTCGCGGCTTCCGGACTCGAGGACCCTTGTAGCCGTTCTGCTACCCCGCGAGAATGGGCGTGGCGGGACAAGCCGCCCGCCGGAATACTGGAGCGGAAACCATGGCACATCGCACGAACGAGTCTGGCAAGGGGCACGCCGGTCACAAGAAGGGCTCCGCAAGACGGCACGCCCGGCTCAACGCCGGAATCTACGAGGCCGAACTCCTTCGGCTCCAAGCAGAACTGGTTGCCCTCCAGGAGTGGGTCCGGAGCACCGGGGCGCGGGTCCTCGTCATCTTCGAGGGTCGGGACGCCGCCGGCAAGGGGAGTGCGATCAAGCGGGTCACGGAATACCTGAATCCGCGGTTTGCCCGGATAGTGGCATTGCCGGCGCCGACGGAGCGCGAACGCGGTGGATGGTACTTCCAGCGCTATGTGGCGCATCTCCCCGCAGCCGGGGAAATCGTCCTGATGGACCGCTCCTGGTACAACCGCGCCGGCGTCGAACACGTCATGGGCTTTTGCACCCCGGCGGAGCACAAACACTTCATGGCACAGTGCCCGGTTTTTGAACGGCTCCTCATCGAGGACGGCATCCTGCTCTTCAAGTACTGGTTCTCGATCAGCCATGCGGAACAGGAGCGGAGGTTCAAATCCCGCCTGGATGATCCCATGCGGCAATGGAAGCTCTCGCCGATGGACCGGGAGGCAATCTTGCGGTGGGAAGACTACTCGCGGGCCAAGGACGACATGTTCGTGCAGACGGACACCATTGAATCACCGTGGTACGTGGTGGAAGCCGAAGATAAACGCCGGGCAAGGATCAACCTCATCGCCCACCTGCTCTCCAGCATCGATTACACCGAAGTGCGGACAGAGCCGGTTACCCTGCCGGCGCGGCCGAAGGCCATCAACTATACGCGCCCGCCGCGGGAACTGTTCCGCTATGTCCCGGACTTCGCAGCAAGCCTGGAAAAGCGGGCCGAGGACTGAGCGACCGGGAACCCGGGCGGACGGTCCTCCATTGGCGGCCCTCAATTGACTTGCTCAGTAGACTGCAGCATGGACATTGTGCGATACATGACGCCGTTACTTGGCACGTGGCAGGGAATAAACCGCTCCCGGATCATGCCCACGGACGACTACAGGGACTCGGCGGCCACCGCCACAGTGGAGGTGACCGCCGCGTATTTCGGGAGCCTCACCTACACGTGGTCGGACGGCGAGAGCCCGCAGGAAGGCCTGTTGCTCGTGGCCGGCGGGGCGACCGACGCGGAGCCCGCCACTGCGGTGTGGGTGGACTCCTGGCACACGGGCAAGGCGCTGATGCAGTTCTCCGGGACCGTGGACGGGGACGGTGTCCTCCGGCTCAACGGCTCCTACGCGGCGCCGACCGGCCCGGACTGGGGCTGGCAGATCCACATCCACCCGGGGGAGGGCCAGGGCGGACGCATCACCATGCACAACGTTGTCCCAGCTGAGGACCCCTACCAGGTGGTGGAGCTGGTACTCGAACGGTAGGGTACCGGCATGGACATCATCCTCGTACCCGGATTCTGGTTGGACGCCTCGTCGTGGGAGAAGGTCACCCCGCCGCTCACCGCGGCCGGGCATAAGGTCTACCCGCTGACGCTGCCGGGCCTCGAGTCGGCCGATGCGCCGCGCGCCGGGATCGGCCTGCGCACCCACATCGACGCCGTCGTGGACAAGATCGATTCCTTCGATGGGCCCGTGGTCCTTGTGGGCCACTCCGGCGGCGGAGCCATCATCCATGGCGCCGTCGATGCCCGCCCGGACCGGGTGGCCCGGGCAATCTACGTGGACAGTGGTCCGCTCGCCGACGGTGGCGTCATCAACGACGAACTCCCGGCCGACGGCGACGACGTGCCGCTGCCGCCGTGGGAACTCTTCGAGGACGCGGACCTCACCGACTTGACCGACGACGTGCGCGCCATGTTCCGCGCCCGCGCCGTCCCGCAGCCCCGCGGCGTGGCCCAGGACCGGCAGCAGCTCAAGGATGAACGCCGTTTCGACGTCCCGGCCACCGTCATCGCGTGCGAATTCCCGTCCTCGACGCTCAGGGAAATGATTGCCGGGGGCCACCCGTACGTCGCGGAACTCGCCCGGATCCACGACGTCGACTACGTGGACCTGCCCACCGGTCACTGGCCGCAGTTCACCAAGCCGGCCGAACTCGGCGACGCCATCCTGGCCGCCGTCGACCGCACGTCGGGGAGCTAGCCGGCGGGGTCACGGCACAACTGGGAAACTCCGCCGAAATTCCCCACCTTTGGGACCCGCTACCGGCGCTTCCCGCCAAACCGCCGGCGATTTTCTGTGCATCGGCGGCAAAGGTGGGGAAAATCCGCGTACAGCCTCGCCTAGTTGCCCGGCGTCAGTGGCCGAACGGGTCCGGATCCAAGCCCGGCATCCAGGTCAGGCCCGGAACGCCCCAGCCGCTGCGCTTGGCCTGCTTCATGGCCTTGCGCGCATAGCGGTCGATCAGCCGGTTCACGTAGAGCTTGCCATCGAGGTGGTCGTATTCGTGCTGGATGACCCGGGCGAACCAGCCGGTTGCCTCGAATTCAACCGGCTTCCCGTCACCGTCGAAGCCCTGCACCCTGGCCCACTCCGCCCGCTTGAGCGGATACTGGCCGCCCGGGAAGGACAGGCAGCCTTCCTCTTCCTCGTCGGGGTCCGGCAGCGCGCCGGAGATCTTGGAGAGCGTCAGGACAGGATTGACCACGACGCCGGTGGGCGGGGCGCCGTCGTCGTTCTCGTACTTGTACACGAAGAGCCGCTTGCCGACCCCCACCTGGGGGGCGGCCAGCCCGACGCCGTTGGCGGCGTCGTTGGTCTCGAACATGTCGGCGATCAGGGTGCGGAGCTCGTCGTCGAAGACTTCGACTTCCGCGGCCCGGCGGTGCAGCACGGGCTCGCCCCAGATCGTGATGGGCAGGACGGTCATGTCGGTAACGTTCCTCAGGTGCTGGTGGGGGTGCGGCAGCTCAGCCGGCGATGGTGCGGCCGACGACGTCGCGCATGATTTCGTTGGTGCCGCCGAAGATCGTCAGCAGCCGGGCGGCGAGGTAGGCCTGGGCCACCGGGTATTCCATGATGTAGCCGTAGCCGCCGTGGAGCTGCAGGCAGCGGTCCGTGACGGATTTGGCCCGCTCGGACGCCCACAGCTTGGCGCGGGCAGCGCCGGCCGCGTCGAGCTCACCGGCGTTGAAGGCCAGCATGGCCTGGTCCACGTACGTTTCGGTGACCTCGACCTCCGTGAGGATGTCGGCGAGTTCGAAGCGGCTGTTCTGGAAGTCGATGATCCGCTCGCCAAACGCGTTGCGCTCCTTCGTGTAGCGGACGGTCGCCTCGTAGGTGGCGCGCACGACGGCGGAGCTGGCCACGGCGATCGCCAGGCGGCCCTGGGGGAGCTGTTCGGCCGCGTACTGCAGGCCCTTGCCTTCCTCGCCCACGAGATCCGCGTGCGGGACGCGGACGTTGTCGAAGAACAGCTCGGCCGTGTCGGACGCTTTGAGGCCCATCTTGTCCAGCTGCTTGCCGGTGTTGTAGCCCTCGCCCTTCTGGACCATGAAGAGCGAGAACGAGTCGTGGTTGCCGCGTCCGGTGCCGCCGTCGGTGCGGGCCAGGACCAGGGAGGCATCGCCGGAGATGCCGTTGCCGATAAACGTCTTCTGGCCACTGATCAGCCAGTCGTCGCCGTCGCGCACGGCCTTGGTGCGGATGCCGCGCAGGTCGGAGCCGGCGCCCGGTTCGGTCCAGGCAACCGAGGTGACCTTGTCGCCGGAGACCATGCCCGGCAGCCAGCGGGCCTTGAGGTCATCGGAACCGTAGGCAAGCAGGTGGGGCAGGACCATGTCGTCGTGCAGGTGGAACGCGAGGCCGACCGCGAGGTGGTTGCTCTTGGCGAATTCTTCATCGAGCACTGCCCGGAAGCGGTAGTCGGACATTCCCATGCCGCCGAACTCTTCCGGCACGGCGAGGCCAAGCAGGCCCTGGTCGCCGGCCGCCGACCACAGCTCCCGGGACATCATGTGCTCTTCGTCCCACTGGGCGTAGTGCGGGGCAATGGCGCGCACGTTGAATTCGGCGGCCATCTCACGGAACATCTCGTGGTCTTCTTCAAAGAGCGTGCGCTTCACTGCGTTTCCTTCCAATGACAGATCCCGGGACAACTGCGCCGTACTCCGAGCCCTTCGCGGCCGGCCCGTACAGCGGCGATCGAGCACCAGCACAGAAACGGACACAGGCACGGACGAATAACTCAGCACAGACAACAAAGGCCGCACCGGATATCCGGTGCGGCCTTTGGAAAAGGTCGGACAATCACTGCCGTCCTTCATGAGGGTGAGCGACGGGGGTTGAACCCGCGACCTCCTGGACCACAACCAGGCGCTCTGCCAACTGAGCTACGCCCACCATGTGCCGTATCAGGCCCTCCGGCGAACCGGCTGGCTGGAAAGGCAACGACAAATAGCTTACCTGCTGTTTGGGGATGGTTTTGCCACTTTTGCGGTTTTCATCAAAATTTCCGCGAAACGTGGCGCAGATTACTTTCCTGCGCCACGTCCCGGCGGCGGTGAATCGCCGGCGGGTACCTGCGGCGTGCCGCTACTCCGCCGGGGCGGGCGCGGCGGCGTCGCCGACCATGACACGCTTGGCGATCCGCTGGGCCGTGGCACTGTCCGGTCCGGGCGCGGGGACAAACACGGCCTCGCGGTAATACCGGAGTTCGTCGATCGAGTCCTTGATGTCGCCGAGGGCGCGGTGTCCGCCCAGCTTGGCGGGGGACTGGAAGTAGGCCCGGGCGAACCAGCGGCGGGAGAGCTCCTTGATGGTGCTCACATCGATGACCCGGTAGTGCAGGTGCTCCACCACCTCGGGCATGTCGCGGACAAGGAACACGCGGTCGGTGCCCACGGAGTTTCCGCCGAGCGGTGCCTTCCTCGGGTCCGGCACCCATTTCTTGATGTAGTCGAGCACCGCTGTCTGCGCCTCGGCCATGGTCTTGCCGTGCGGGAGCTCTTCAAGGAGGCCGGACCGAGTGTGCATGTCCCGGACAAAGTCGCTCATCTGGGCCAGCGCGGCGTCGTCGGGCTTGATCACGACGTCGACGCCGTCACCGAGGATGTTGAGTTCCGAATCGGTCACCAGGGCGGCCACCTCGATGAGGGCGTCATTCTTGGTGTCCAGGCCGGTCATTTCGCAGTCGATCCAGACGATGCGTTCGTTAGTAATAGGCACCCGCCCAGCCTAACCGTTCCGACGCCACGGAGCCGTCCGGTGCTAGGATTTCGGATACGCGGCCGTCGAATTATTTTGTCAACTTAATTCGTGAACGCGGTGCCCCGGGCCGTACAACGCGGCCGGCTGTGGGCGGAAATATGGCCCCAACAGATTGGACGATCCTGACATGACGGCGCCTGTGCCTGCGGCGGGGGAAACGGCTGCCGGTATGTCCCGCACGTCAACCGCCCGCCCCTCTGCATCCGGCCGGTCTGCTCTCAGCCCGGCTGAGTTCACCCCGCTGGGGGACGGTGCCGTAGGCGACGTCGACAACCCCCGGTCCCCGATCCTTGCCGGGTTCCTGGGATCGCTGTTCATGACGATCGGTTCGATGGGCGTCGGCTGGCTCGCTCCCGCCTCCGAGCTTCGCCGTGTTCCGCTGTTCATCTGGATGCGCACCGAGCCCTTGGGCGTCGCCCTGTCCATTGTCCTGCTGGCCTTTGGCGGCATGTTGCTGGTCCGCGCTTGGCTTCGGCTCGGCCAACGAGTCCGGGTATGGGGAGCCGGGGCCCGCAAGGCCACGCTCCAGGCGACGGCGGCCTGGGGCCTGCCCCTGATGTTCTCCGTGCCGCTGTTCAGCCGCGACGTCTACGCGTATATCGGCCAGGGCCGGCTCATGGTGGAGGGCTTCAACCCCTACGAAAACGGCATTTCGGCGTTGTCCAACTACTTCCAGCTGGGCGCCGACAGGATGTGGACCGAGGCCCCCGTCCCGTACGGCCAGCTGTTCCTGTGGATCGAACAGTTCGTGGTTTGGGCCACCAACGTGCACCCGGAAGGCAGCATCATGCTGTTCCGGGTGGCCGCACTGGTGGGCGTGGTCCTGTGCGTGATCTACGTGCCGAAACTGGCCGAGCTGCACGGCGTGAACCCGAACCGGGCCTTGTGGCTGACGGCAGCCAACCCGCTGTTCCTCACCAACTTCATCGCCAGCGTCCACAACGACTCCCTCATGATCGGCCTTGCCCTCGCCGGCCTCTATTACTGCGCCACCCGCCGGGTCATCCTCGGGATCGTGCTGGTCACGCTGTCCATCTCGGTCAAGCCGATCACGGTGGTCTTCCTGCCGTTCATCGGCCTGCTCTGGGCTGGCAAGGGCGCCAGCTGGCCGCGCAAGTTCGTCTTCTGGGCCCTCACGGCCGGCATCAGCCTGGCCCTGCTGTATCTCATGAGCCGGGTTAATGGCTTCGGCTTCGGCTGGATCAACGGGCTGTCCGCCCCGGGCAGCATCTGGATCTGGTACGCGCCCGTTGGCCTGATGGGCCTTATCGTGGCGTCCATCGCCAACACCTTCGGGCTCGACGGCTGGGGGCTGGCCAAGTGGGCGTTCGACGCCGGCAAGCTCCTCGCCGTGGGGATCGTCGCCTGGCAGATCTTCCGCGGTGACTACGATCGCCTGATGCGCCGGCTCACCCTGGCGTTCGCCGCCGTCGTGCTCCTGTCCCCGATGATCCAGTCCTGGTACATCGTCTGGCTCATCCCGCTCTTTGCCGTCACCGGCATCCGCGATGACTGGCAGGTCAAGGCGCTCTACTTCATTGTGTCCTTCTTCATGGTGTACGCGATCTCGGACCAGCTGGACGTCTTCCCGTACCTGCAGACCGCGGACCTGGGCCTGGCCCTGGCGCTGGCCCGCAACGCCGCGGCGATCATCGCCCTGCTGTTTGCCCTGTACCTGATCTTCCTGGACCCGAAGACCAAGCTGCTGTTCAGCAAGTCGGACGAGCCGGTCACCACGCGGCCGATCATCTAGCGCTGATTCTGGTTGCCGCCAGGTTTCTGAGCGCCTCCTTGCGGGAGAGCGGGCTGAGTTCGTCCCAGTGCCGCTGCACGAACGCCCGCACCCAGGCCGGATCCGTCCTGGCATACTGGCGCAGCGCCCAGCCGATCGCCTTGCGGATGAAGAACTCCGGATCATTGAGGTTGGCCTCAATCACGGCGGCCAAGAGAGCCGTGTCAGTGCCGGCCTTCGCCCCCAGTTGCGCCGTGATGGCGGCCCGCCGGGTGGGCCGCGGCCGCGGCCTTGACGATCGCGCGGACCTCGGGAACCCGCACGCCCAGGGAGGGCATCTGCGACTTCATATAGGCCTGCGCCCCCGCGGCGCGGCCTGGATCGGCGGCCGCGTGCAGGCGGACGCGGATCGCGTCAATCAGTTCAGTGGTGACCATGAAGCCACTGTAGACATCCCTCGGCGGGCTTTAGAGTTGAACCCAGCAAGCCGCGGCTCCGCGTCGGAAGGAAACCCATGTCCATGATCAAGAGTCCTGAAGAGATCGCCCTGATGCGCGAGGCGGGCCGGGTGGTTGCCAACACGCTGGGGCGGGTCCGGGAGGCCGCCGCCGTCGGCGTCTCGCTCAAGGAACTGGACGACGTCGCCGCGGCGTCCATCGCCGGTGCCGGCGCCACGCCGGCGTTCCTGAACTACCGGCCGCGGTGGGCCTCAGTGCCGTTTCCCGGGGTCATCTGCACGTCCGTCAACGACGCCGTCGTGCACGGCATCCCGAACGAGTACCGGCTGCAGGACGGGGACCTGCTGAGCGTAGACTGCGGCGCGTTCCTGGAGGGCTGGTGCGGCGATGCCGCCGTCAGCTTCATCGTGGGGACCGCGGACCCGGTGGACCAGGCGCTCATCGAGGCCACGGACGCCGCCTTGGCCCGCGGGATCGACGCTGCAAGGATCGGGAACAAGATGGGGGATCTCGCCTACGCGATCGGCGGGGCGGCGCGCCGGGCAGGGTACGGACTTCTTGCCGACCACGGCGGCCACGGGATCGGCCGGACCATGCACGCCGAGCCGCCCGTACCGAACGACGGGCGCCCCGGCCGTGGCATCAAACTGACCGAGGGCCTGGTCATCGCCATCGAGCCGATGCTGATTCTCGGCCGCAAGGACGATTATTACCATGACGACGACGAATGGACCCTCCGTTCCGCGAACGGTCGCCGCGCCGCGCACAGCGAGCACACCGTGGCCATCACCGCGGACGGGCCCGTGATCCTGACGCTGCCTTAGGGCCCCGCGCTAGACGCCAGCCGGCGGCGGTGATGTCAGGCGGACGACGGCGTGTCCGGGCACAGCGTCGCTGGCCACCGTGAAGCCGGCGGCCAGGAAGAGCCCCAACGTGCCGTGATAGAGGTCTGCCGGGCCCGCCTTGGGCCGTTGCGCGTGATCGACCGGGTAACCCTCCACCACCCTGGCACCGTGGGCGAAGGCGTGATCGGCGGCGGCCGCAAGCAGTGCCCGCGCTACGCCGGTCCGGCGCTGGCCGGGGGAGACGACGAAACAACTGACCGACCACGCCGGGTTCCCGCCGGCATCCCGGACCACGTCAGGGGCGGTCGTCAGAACTTTCGAGCGCAGGATCCTCGGATAGCATCCGCGGGGCTCGACGGCGCACCAGCCCACGGGGTTCCCGCCGCGGAAGGCCAGGACTCCGGGCGCAGGCTGGCCGGCGTCGAACTTGTCCCGCAGCTGGCTCTTGCGCTCCTCAGGGGTCGACGCGGACCACTCGCTGCCGGTCAAGGCGAAGAACCGGCACCAGCAGCGTGAGGGTTCGCCGCGGACGCCGAAGAGGCGCTCGACGTCGGGCCAGTCCGCCGCGGCGGTGGTAATGGCTCCCTGGCTCCGGGGCTCTGCTTCGCTCATGGAAAGAGGTAGCGCCTGGCGGCCTAGACGATATGAAGTGTGGTGATCGCCTGACGTAGGACTGGAACCCCGGGTTCAAAGAGGTTCGTGGGTTGCCGGTCCACGGTCTGTTCCGCAATCTGGTGCGGGGTGTGGACTGGTAGAGCCACATTTGAACGTCTGGAGGTTCCAG
>NZ_JBFTLG010000029.1:0-23696 GCF_056396305.1 Arthrobacter sp. 05T420
TGCATGACCCCGACACGCCGGGCCGCGGCGAGTATCGACATCCCGCCACACACCATGTCAACGAAGTCGGTGCGGGTATTCGGAGGAAACAGCTTGACCATAAAACGCTCCATCAATCAGAGCGTTGCTACGACCATATGACTTTGCCCACCCGCCACCGGCCGTATCTGACCCCGCGTTGCTTTTTAGACGGCTTCGAGCACGCTGACATAGTTCGCGATGCCCACGCCGCCCATGTTCTGCACCGCGGCCCGGCGCGGGTTGGCCAGCTGCATGGCTCCGGCCGTGCCGGTGAGCTGCATGGCGGCGATGACGTGCTGGGAGACGCCGGTGGCGCCGACGGGGTGGCCCTTGGCCTTGAGCCCGCCGGAAACGTTCACCGGCAGCTTGCCGTCCTTCAAGACCCAGCCTTCCTCGAGCGCCCGGGCTCCCTGGCCGCGTTCGGTCAGTCCCATCGCCTCGTACATGAGCAGTTCGGCGATGGTGAAGCAGTCGTGGACCTCGGCGAAGTCCAGGTCCTCCAGCCCGACGCCGGCCATCCCCAGGGCCCGCTGCCAGGAAGCCCGCGTGGCGGCGAATTCGGTCGGGTCCCGGCGCTCGGCCGGGAAGAAATCATTCGCCTGGCCGAAGCCGGCGAGCCGTACCGGGGCGGTGGCCCCACCCGTAGGAGCGACGCTGAGGACGACGGCGGCGGCGCCGTCGGACACGGGGGAGCAGTCCGTGCGGCGCAGCGGATCCGCCACCATCGGGTTCTTGTCCGAGACGGTGCGGCAGAACTCCTCGCCGAGGTCTTTGCGGAGCTGGGCGTAGGGGTTGTCGACGCCGTTGCGGTGGTTCTTCGCCGCGATGGTGCCCAGGACGTCGCCGAGTCTTCCGTTGCCGTCCCCGTAGCGCTTCCCGTAGTGCTTCGCGACCTCCGCGAAGAGCCCGGTGAACCCTGTGGTGGAGGCCTTGCCGGCCATGTCGTAGTCCGCGCCGAGCAGGGCCGCGCCCACGACGTCGGCCCCGGCGTGCGTCATCTTCTCGGCGCCGATCACCAGGACGGTCTTCGCGGTGCCGGCCAGCAGGGATTTGGTGCCCTGCTGGAAAGCGGCCGATCCGGAGGCGCACGCGTTTTCGACCCGGGTGGACGGCACGTTGGCCAGCTGGTCGGAGACCTGCAGCGCCAGGGACGACGGGAAGGCCAGCGGCATCATCCCGGAGTTGAACTGACCGAGGTAGATTTCATCGATCTGGCCGGCCTCGATCCCGGCGTTGCCGATCGCCTCGGTGGCGACCTGGACAATCAGGGATTCCAGGGTCTGGTCCTCCAGCTTGCCGAAGCGGCTGTGACCCCAGCCGGTGAGCAGGACGTCCTTGCCGAACTGGTCTTTGAGGCTCATGCTCCCGCCACCTCCGCTACGGTTTCTTCGATCTGTGCGGTTCCCTTGGGTTCCAGGGCGACGTCGAACTCTGCCTCGGTCTTTTCGCGGATCTCCTCCACGGTGACGCCGGGGGCCAGCCGGGTCAGCGTCAGCTGCCGGCCTGTTCCGTGGTCAGGCTTGATCAGGTCGAAGACCGCGAGATCGCTGATGATGCGGTCCACGCAGCTGAGCCCGGTGAGCGGCAGCGTGCATTCCCTGACGATTTTGGCGGTGCCGTCCTTGGCGTTGTGCTCCGTCAGGACCACGACGCGCGGGGTGCCGGCCACGAGGTCCATGGCGCCGCCCATGCCCTTGACCATCTTGCCGGGGATGGTCCAGTTGGCGAGGTCGCCGGCGCCGGAGACCTGCATGGCGCCGAGGATCGCAACCTTCACGTGGCCGCCGCGGATCATGCCGAAGGAGGCCGCGGAGTCGAAGATGCTGCCGCCGGGCAGGACTGTGACGGTCTGCTTGCCGGCGTTGATGAGGTCGGCGTCTTCCTCGCCCTCGTAGGGGAACGGGCCCATGCCAAGCAGGCCGTTCTCGCTCTGCAGGACGACGCGGACGCCGTCGCGCAGGTTGTTGGCCACCAGCGTTGGGATGCCGATGCCGAGGTTGACGTAGTCGCCGTCGTTCAGTTCTTCGGCCGCGATGGCGGCCATTTCATCTCGGGTCCAAGCCATGGTGATTCTCCTGAAAACGTGTGGGTGGGGCGGCGCTGAGGCCGGATTAGACGGTGACGGCGGATGCGGCGTGCGCCGCATCTGCTTCCGCTTCGGCCCGGGGGCGGACGGTGCGCTGTTCGATGTCCTTGACCCGGCCGCTGGCCTGGACCAGGCGCTGGACGAACACGCCGGGGGTGATGATGTGGTTCGGGTCCAGCTGGCCCGGCTCGACGATCACTTCAGCTTCGGCGACCGTCACGGCGCCGGCCGTAGCCACCACCGGATTGAAGTTCTGGGCGGTGTACCGGTAGATCAGGTTCCCGTCGGTGTCGGCAGTGTGCGCGTGGACCAGCGCGACGTCGGCCTTGATGGCGCGTTCCTGAACGAACGTCTCGCCGTCGAACTCCGCCAGCGGCTTGCCTTCGGCGACGAGGGTGCCCACACCGGTCTTCGTGTAGAAGGCCGGGATGCCGGCGCCGCCGGCGCGCAGCCGCTCGGCAAGGGTGCCTTGCGGGGTGAATTCCACCTCGAGCTGGCCAGCGAGGTACTGCTCGGCGAAGAGCCTGTTCTCCCCGACGTAGGAGGCAATGACCTTGCGGACCTGGCCGCCTTCGATCAGTATGCCGAGGCCCTTGCCGTCCACGCCCATGTTGTTGGAGACGACCGTCAGGTCCTTCACCCCGGAGTCCCGCACCGCCTCGATCAGGTCGGCGGGGATCCCGCTGAGGCCAAAACCGCCCACGGCGAGCGTCATGCCGTCCCGCAATACGTCCTGAAGGGCAGCCGCTGCCCCGGATTTCACCTTTGACATTGCATCTCCTCATTGAGCCTTAGAGTCACCGGCGGGCCGGGCTTCGAAGCCCGACGCAGCGATCCACTTTGTGGACTGTTCATCTGAAGAAGGAGCCTATGGTGTGGCGTGGAGCACTGTCAACGTCGGATTTACGCTGAGACGGGTGCAATTTTACAGTGTGGACGGTAAGCTGGTGGGTGTCCACAATGTGGATATTTACGTGGAAATACCCGAGGAATCGCGAGGAACAAAGATGAATTCCGTCCCCGTGCAGGGCGCCCAGGTGGTGAGCCGGGTCGCGGCCCTCCTCAGGATTGTGGGCCAGAAGCCCGACGGCTCCCCGCTGGTGGAGCTGGTGCGCGAGTCGGGCCTGACGCGCCCCACAGTGCACCGGCTGCTCAGCTCCCTGGCGGCCGAGGGGTTGCTGGACCAGGATCCGGGCAGCGGCAACTGGGTCCTGGGCCCTGAGATCCTGCTGCTGGGGTCCGTGGCCTCGGCGCGTTTCCCCTTGGAGGACATCGCGAGGCCGAGCCTCCGGCGCCTCGCCGAAGAGACTGGCGAGAGCGCGTTCTTTTCCATCCGCCGCGGCAACGAAACGGTGTGCCTTCTCCGGGAGGAAGGCAGCTTCCCGGTCCGTTCCTTCGTGCTGCATGAGGGCGTGCGGTTTCCGCTCGGCGTGGCCTCCGCCGGCACCGCCATCATGGCATTCCTGCCGGCAGAGGAGCAGGAAGAGATGCTCGCAAACTGGGCAGCGCACGCCGGCGCCTTTGCGGCCGGTCACACCCAAGCGCGTGTCCGGGAAAACCTCCAAGCCACCCGGCAGGCCGGCTATTCGGTCAACCCGGGGCTGGTCCTGGAAGGCAGCTGGGGGATGGGCGCGGCGGTCTTCGACCAGCGGGGCCGCCCCGCCTGGGCGCTGTCCCTGACCGGCATCGAGCCGCGCTTCAGGGAGGAGCGCCGCCCGCAGCTGGGCCGGCTGCTCATGGATGAGGCCCACCGCATCTCGCTGCTGCTGCAGGGCTAAGGCTAGGGGTTCCGGGCGTTAGGGCTTAGCGGACGTCCCGACGCGTCGTGGGTCACAAGCTGTTGCCGTCCCGGGGCACTTTGGCGCGGACCCGCCGGACCTTGGCGGCTAGGCGGGTTGTTCGGGGGGCTCAAAAGTGCCCCCGGAACGCCGGCTATTTCCACCACGCATCGAAAATCGTCACCGGGACTGTGCGTTTGTGGCGGGTCCGCAGGTACATCGCCTCGATCCGTTCCGCCGCGGCCTCGGGCACGTCGCGGCCCTCGAGGTAGTCATCGATCGTGTCGTAGCCCAGGCCGAGCTCGTCCTCGTCGGTGCGGCCGGGCTTGCCGTCCAGGAGGTCCGCCGTCGGGATCTTTTCCCAGATCCGCGCGGGGGCGCCGAGCTCGGCGAGCAGCGCACGGTTCTGGCGCTTGTTGAGGCCGAACAGCGGCAGGATGTCCGCGCCGCCGTCGCCGAACTTGGTGAAGAACCCGGTGACGGATTCGGCACCGTGGTCCGTGCCGATCACCAGGTAGTTGTGCTCGCCGGCCAGGGCGTACTGGGCAATCATCCGGGTCCGCGCCTTGGTGTTGCCCTTATGGAAATCGGAGATGTCCGTGCCCACCGTCTTCTGGAACTCGTCCTCGAAGCCGTCCACGGCGGCCGAGATGTTGAACGTCCACTCGGTCTTGGCGCGGATGAAGTCCAGGGCCGCCTGGGCGTCGTCCTCGTCGTGCTGAACTCCGTAGGGCAGCCGCACGGCGACGAAATTCGCCTCGACGCCCTCGGCCTCGAGCTCCTCGACCGCCAGCTGGGCCAGCCGCCCGGCCAGGGAGGAGTCCAGGCCGCCCGAGATGCCCAGGACGAAGCCCCTGGTATGGGTCGCCTTGAGGTATTCCTTCAGGAACATCACGCGCTTGCG
This sequence comes from Arthrobacter sp. 05T420, assembly GCF_056396305.1. Taxonomy (NCBI): domain Bacteria; kingdom Bacillati; phylum Actinomycetota; class Actinomycetes; order Micrococcales; family Micrococcaceae; genus Arthrobacter; species Arthrobacter sp. 05T420. The sequence goes on from NZ_JBFTLG010000029.1 coordinate 4,790, forward strand.
CACCTCCCCGGCGGGGTCGATCCGGGGCTGCACGCCCATTTCCTCGATGATCTTCGCCTGGAGTTCACGCATGCCTCACAGCCTAGCCAGCGCTGTCAACAACGCTCAACTGTTGCGGCCGGGCCTGCCGGTCGACGAAGGCATAGGCGTGGGAATCGCGCTACGACGGCGGATCGGCGCCGCGCTTTGGGCCGGCGCTGCGCATTTGGGCCGTCGCTACGCGGATACCCGTCGCGCAGGGCAGGGTGCGCAGCGCGCGCCAGGAACCGTCGCGAAAACCGGGATGCGCCGCGAAAACCGGTCGCGCGCTGGCCCGCCGAAACCCGCGCGGCCCATGAACGCCAGGCTTAGCGCTCGTGCCGGGCCGGTCCTGTGGAGCCGCGGACCGTGAGGTGGGTGGGCATCACGGACCGGCTCCGGGTGCCGCCCCAGCCGAGCGGGTTCAGCTGGGCCAGCAGCATGGAGACCGCCACGCGTCCGGCCTGTTCGATCGGGGAGGCCATGGTGGTCAAGGGCGGGTTGCAGAAGTCGGCGCCGAAGATGTCATCGCAGCCCACAATGCTCATGTCGTCCGGGACGCGGATGCCGCGTTCGCGAAGGCGCTGGAGCATGCCGATGGCGATGAGGTCGTTGAACGCGATGCACGCGGTGACCCCACTATGTACGGCGGCGTCCGCGGCGGCCGCGCCGGACTGCGTCTTGGGGGCGAAGGGGCCCAGCCGGCGCACTTCCACGCCGCGCTCCTCGGCTGCCCCGGACAAGGCAGTCCACCGCCGTTCGCTGGACTGCGACGTCGGCGGGCCGGCCACGTAGGCGACGCGGGCGTGTCCCAGCGAGATCAGGTGGTCCAGCGCCTGGCTGGTGGCGGACGGCGTGTCGATCAGGACCGCGGGAACGCCGGGCACGTCACGGTTGATGGTGACCATGGGCATCTTCGCCGCCGCGTCCAGCAGTGCATCGTCGCTGAGGCGGGATGCGGCAACGATGATGCCGTCGGCGCTCTTGCGCAACTGCTCCACGGTGCTGGCCTCCACCTCGTCGGATTCTTCCGTGTCCACCAGCAGCTGGGTGTATCCGGCCGCCTTGAGCTGGAGCTGGGTGCCCCTGATGAGGTCGAAGTAGAACGGGTTGGTGATATCCGGGACCAGGACTCCCACTGCGCCCGTGCGGCCGGAACTCAGGGCCTTCGCCTGGCTGTTGGGGGTGTAGTGCAGCTGGGCTGCGGCTGCCTCGATCCGCTGCCGCGTCCTGACATTGACTCGGTCCGGCGTGGAGAGCGCCCGGGAAACAGTGGACGCCGCCACCCCGCAGAGAGCGGCGATGTCATGGATGGTGGCCGGGCGGTCCACTGCTGCTGGTCGCGTCGTCGCCACGGCGCTCCTCTCTGAACGTGGTGGCCGGGCCCTGTCGGCCGGGTCGGATGGCGGTCCTGTGATTGCCGCCACAGACCCGGTCAGCAAAGAATGCCACAGATTGTCAAAGTTTGGCAATCGGTTGTCATTTGACTGTGGCACTAGCTAGACTGGGTTGAACACCGTTTGTGAACTGCGTCACCGCGCTGGAGCCGGAAGCTGCCCGCGGCGGCCGCGAAACCCAGGAGATCCGCGTGAGCAAAATACCAACAGCAGTCTGGTCGCTTTCAGGCTTCGGCGATGAAATAGATCCGGACCCGGCAGTCCAGGCCGCCGTGCTGCTGGCACTGGGTGCAAGCCACATCGAGGTGCGCAGCGCCTGGGGCACCAATGTCTCCGAGTTGGAGCCCGAACGGGTCGCCCGGCTCAAGGAAATCCTCAATGAGAAGGGCCTCAAAGTCTCGGCCGTGGCGAGTCCCATCGGCAAAGTGGACGTGAGCCTGCCCGTGGAGCATGAACTGGCAAGGCTCCGCCAGATCATCGCGGTGGCCAAGGGGCTGGAGACAAAATACGTCCGGATCTTCTCCTTCTACCGGGAAGAAGGCCGCACTGCTGACGACATCCGCGGGGACGTCCTGGTCCGCATGGGCGCCCTTGCAGCGCTCGCCGCGGAATCCGGCGTCGTGCTCCTGCATGAGAATGAAAAGGGCATCTACGGCGATACGCCGCAGCGCGTGCTGGACATCATGGAGTCGGTTAACTCGCCCGCGCTCCGCGTCGCGTGGGACAACGCCAACTTCGTCCAGGTGGGCGTCAAGCCCTACACCGAGGGCTACGCCATGCTGCGGCCCTACCTGGAGTACTTCCAGGTCAAGGACGCGCTCGCCACCAGCGGGGAAGTGGTCCCCTCCGGCGAGGGCGATGGCGAGCTCGACGCCACGATCGCCGCCCTCAAGGCGGACGGGTACGCCGGCTTCGCCTCGCTGGAACCCCACCTGGCCAGCGCCCACGAACTCGGCGGCTTCTCGGGCCCAGTGGCCTTCGGCACGGCGGCCCGCGCCTTCGCAGCGCTGGCCGCGAAGAACCAGATCGAACTCGTCTAGCCGACCTCATTTAGCAGGAACGTAACACCACCAAGAAGTAGGGAGCTCCGGATGCCAAAGGCGGCAATCATCGGCTGCGGCGACGTGTCGATCGTGCACTTTGAGGCACTTGCAGGGATGGACGACGCCGAATTGGTGGCTGTCTGTGACACGGATCCGGGGCGCCGAGCCGCGGCGCAGGAGGCTCGCGGGGTTCCCGGCTTCGAGGACTATCGCGACATGCTCGAGGCGGCCGCCCCGGACGTTGTGCACGTCACCACCCCGCATCACGAGCATGCAGCAATCGCCATGGAATGCCTGCGTCGCGGTGTCCATGTGGTGCTGGAAAAGCCCCTGGCGCACACCCTGGCCGAGGGCGAAAGGCTGCTGGCCGCTGCTGCTGACAGCACGGCGAAAATTGGCCTGTGCTTCCAGAACCGCTACAACGCCCCGGTGCAGGAAATGCGCCGACTGCTGGACTCCGGCGAACTCGGCAAGGTGCTCGGGGCCTCTGCCACGGTCATGTGGCACCGGCAGCCCGACTACTACCTGAGCCGGCCCTGGCGCGGAAGCTGGGGCGAGGGCGGCGGCGGCCTGATGATGAACCAGGCCATCCACACTGTTGACCTGCTGCAGTGGCTGGTAGGCGACGTCGTCGAGCTCGCCGGCAGCGCCTCGACCCATGCGCTGGCAGAAGCTATCGAGGTGGAGGACACGGCGGAGTTCGCCGCGCTCCACAGCAACGGCGCCCGCAGCGTCTTCTACGCCACGCTCGCGAACACGGTCAACGCGCCGGTCACCCTGGATATCAGTACCGAGGCGGCAACACTGAGCCTGCGCGGAGACTTGACCGTCGCCTACGAGGACGGGCGCAGCGAGGTGGTGCGGGAACGCGCCGTCGGCTCCGGCGGCCGTTCCTACTGGGGTGTCTCGCATGCTCTGCTGATCGCAGATTTCTATGCCGGTCTGGCGCAGCCGGGCCCGTTTTGGATTGACGCCGCCGAAGGGGCGAAGTCGCTGCGGATCGTGAAGGACCTCTACCGGCAGTCCTACCCCGGCTCTGAGGAAAAAGTGTCCTAGCCGGACGCGTTTGCGCGGCGTTCGCAACCCCGGGGCGCCTGCATCACTGCGTGCGGGCTGCCGGCGCGCCCCTCGCGCGGCCCAGCCAGAGCACTCGTCCCGCAATAAATCAAAAAGGTTATGACAACCGGTTGCCAGAAATGGCAACCCAACGTACGCTGAACCCACAAGCGGCAATGTGGCCCAAGCCACATTGCCGCCGCCATGGTCCGAAGCAACGGACCCGTCAAGCGATCCAAAGGAGCCAACAATGAAGTTCGGTCCCCGGGCAGCAGCTGCTGCCCTCACCCTCAGCGCGTCCCTCGCGCTCACAGCCTGTGGCGGCGGCGCCACAGCAGGCGGCGCCGCAGGCACCGCGGCCACGGCCCTGACGATCGGCACCATCCAGGACGTCCGGTCCTGGGACCCCGCCCAGGCGCACGTCGGTCACGTCCTCCAGCCTTACCAGGCCGTCTATGACACCCTGATCCTGCGCCAGCCGGACGGAAAGCTCAGCCCGATGCTGGCCACGGCGTGGAAGTACAACGCAGCCAGCACCAAGCTGACGGTGGACCTGCGCACGGACGTCACGTTCAGCGACGGCGCCAAGTTCGACGCCGAGGCCGCGAAGGCCAACATGGACCACTTCAAGAAGGCCAACGGCCCGCAGATGGCCCAGCTCAACGCGGTCAAAGACGTGGCCGTTGTGGACGCCGATACCATCGACATCAACCTCACGGCCCCGGACCCGGCCCTGGAGTACTTCCTGAGCCAGGCCGCAGGCCTGATGGGCAGCCCCAAGGCGCTCGGAACCGACGCCATCAAGACCGAACCGGTGGGCTCCGGCCCGTATGTGATGGACAAAGCAGCGTCGGTGAAGGATTCCCAGACGGTGTTCACGGCCCGCAAGGACTACTGGAACAAGGACCTTCAGAAGTACCAGAAGCTCACGTTCAAGATCCTGACCGACCTGACGGCCCGCACCAACGCCCTGGTCTCCGGCCAGGTGGATGCGACGATCCTGGACCCCAGGAACGGCAAGCAGGCCGAGGGCGCCAAGATGCAACTGGCGGCCAACGAGGTCGACTGGCAGGGCCTGCTCCTCCTGGACCGGGACGGTGCCAAGAACCCGGCGCTGAAGAACGTCAAGGTCCGCCAGGCGATCAACTACGCCTTTGACCGCAAGACCATCCTGGACCAGGTCATGCTGGGCCAAGGCACTCCGACGTCCCAGCCGTTCGGCAAGGCCAGCGGGGCCTGGACCGAAGAACTGGAGAACTATTACAGCTACGACCCGGCCAAGGCCAAGCAGCTGCTCAAGGAGGCCGGCTACGAAAACGGCGTCACCCTGGAAATTCCGAGCGTTCCCGGTTTCGAAACCCAGATTTCCGTGGTCCAGCAGCAGCTGGCAGACGTCGGCATCACCCTGAAGGTGGGCGCCGCGCTGACCAACACCTTCACCTCCGATGTTGCCGCGCAGAAGTACACCACCATGTACTTCTCCCTCTTCCAGGGCGAGCCGACGGTTGCGGTCAACCAGATCATTTCCACCAAGGCGCTCTACAACCCGTTCAAGAACGCGACGCCGGAACTGGATGCCAAGATTGAGGCCGTGCGCGCCGGCGGTGCCGACGCGGGCAAGCTGGCCCAGGAAGTCAACAAGTACGTGGTGGAGCAGGCATGGTTCGCACCGCTCTTCCGGGTGAACCAGATGTACTACCACAATGCCAAGGTGAACGTAACGCCGCAGATCCAGCAGGCGGTCCCGTCCATCTACAACTACTCACCGGCCAAGTAGGACCCCATGATCAGGTTCATTGCGAAAAGGCTGGGCAGCGGGCTGGTGGTGCTGTTTGTTGTCTCGGCACTTACTTTCTTCCTGCTGTATACCTCCAGCGGGAGCATCGCCAGGAACATCCTGGGCGACCAGGCCACCGCCGAACAGGTGGCGCTGAAAGAACACGAGTTGGGGCTGGACCAGCCCCTGCTGGTCCGCTACCTCGCATGGGTTCTCGACGCCCTGAGCGGAAACCTTGGCGCTTCCTGGTTCACCTCGGAACCGGTGGCCAACTCGCTGGCCAGCCGGATCCCGGTGACCATGACCATGGTCTTCGCCGCAATGATCCTGATCGCCCTGTGTGCAGCACTGATCGGTGTTGCCGCTGCAGTCAAGCGCGGCTGGGTGGACAGGCTGGTCCAGGTTGGCGCCATCATCGGCGACTCCATTCCGGGGTTCGTCATCGGCGTCATCCTGGTCACCATCCTGGCCATCCAGCTGGGCCTCTTCCCGGCCACGAGCACCATCTCCCCGGACGCCGGGGCCGATGCGTGGGTCTATTCCATGTCGCTTCCGGTGATCGCACTGCTGATCAACGGCGTCACCGGCGGAGCGCAGCAGATCCGCAGCGCCGTCATCAAACAACTCGAGCGGGACTACGTCCGCACCCTGCGCAGCCGCGGAATCGGCGAGCGCGAAATCCTGTTCAAGCACGTCCTGCGCAGCGCCGCTCCGGCCGGACTGACCGTCCTGAGCCTGCAGCTGATCGGCATGCTTGGCGGCGTGGTGATCATCGAGCAGATCTTTGCCCTTCCCGGCATGGGACCGCTGGCGGTCGCCGCTACAGGCCAGTCGGATCTTCCGGTGGTGATGGGCGTCGTGATGTACACGGTGGTGGTCGTCATTGTCGTGAACCTGTTGGTCGACATTTTCAATGGCTGGCTCAACCCGAAGGTACGTGTGTCATGAGCGATTCTGCAGAAACCGCGGCAGCCGCCGCTTCCATACCTTCCGCTCCTCCGCCCTCCGTTCTAACGGGGCAGAGCGGGACGGTGGTCCGTTCCACCGTCATCCGCCGGTTGTTCAAGAACCCCCTGGGCATCGTTGCCATCACGATCCTGCTGGCGATCGCGCTCCTGGCCATACTGGCCCCGGTCCTGGCACCCTTCGACCAGAACTACGCCAACATTGCCAAGACCCTCGCCACCCCGGATTCGGCCAACGTCCTGGGAACGGACAGCGCCGGGCGCGATGTCTGGAGCCGGCTGCTGTTCGGTGCGCAGCTGACGCTGCTGTCCGCCCTGCTCTGCGCCGGCGTGGCCATTGGCATCGGCCTGCCGGCCGGCCTGATCGCCGGCTATTACGCCGGCAAGTTCGAGGCACTCTCGAACTGGGTGGTCAGCATCCTCATGAGCCTTCCCGGGCTGATCGTGCTGCTGACCATCCGGGCGGCGTTCGGCCCCTCGGTGTGGATCTCCATGATCGCCTTCGGCATCCTCATCAGCCCGTCCTACTTCCGGCTGACCCGCACGGCCGTCCAGTCGGTCCGCAATGAGCTGTACGTTGATGCCGCGCGGGTCTCCGGCCTTTCGGACCTGAGCATCATCGCCCGTCACATCTTCTCGGTGGTCCGTGCCCCCATCATCATCCAGACCGCGGCCATCGCCGGCGTGGCCATCGCCATCCAATCCGGCCTGGAGTTCCTCGGCCTGGGCGATCCCACCAAGGCAACGTGGGGCGTCATGCTCTCCGAGGGCTTTAAGAACGTCTACCTGACCCCGACCCTGCTATTCTGGCCGGCGCTGGCCATGGCGCTGACCATCGGCGCCCTGGTGCTGCTGGGCAACGCCATCCGCGACGCTCTCGAGGACGGCGAAAAGATCAAGCACCGCCGCAAGAAAAGGGCAACGCTGGAAGGTTCGACGGCGGCGCCCGCCGCCGCGCGCCCGCAGCGGAAGTCCGTGCCCGCCGTCGAAGCCGGAACCGAACACCACCTGGTCAAGGTGACCAATCTCGGCGTCGGCTATCCGCAGGCGGACGGTTCCATCAAGAAGGTGGTGGACGACGTCTCGTTCCACGTGGACCGCGGCGAGATCCTGGGCATCGTGGGCGAGTCCGGATCGGGCAAGTCCCAGACGGCCTTCTCCATCCTTGGGCTGCTCCCGGACAATGCCCGCATTGTGGCCGGCTCCATCCAGTTCGACGGCAACTACACCGTGGTCCCTGGCGACGAACGCGTCAGCCAGGAGCGCCTGTCCAAACTGCGCGGCAAACGGATTTCCTACATTCCGCAGGAGCCTATGAGCAACCTGGACCCTGCCTTCACCATCGGCTACCAGCTAGTGACGCCCATGGTGCGCGTCCTCGGGATCTCCAAGGCCGAGGCGAGGAAGCGGGCGCTGAAACTGCTCACGGACGTCGGCATCGCCAACCCGGAACGGACCTTCGCCGCCTACCCGCACGAGGTCTCCGGCGGCATGGCCCAGCGGGTGCTGATCGCCGGAGCCATCAGCTGCGAGCCGGACCTGGTGATCGCCGATGAGCCCACCACGGCCCTGGACGTCACCGTGCAGGCCGACGTGCTGGACCTCCTGCGCGAACTCCAGCAGCGCCTGAACATCGGCGTGATCCTGGTAACTCACAACTTCGGCGTGGTGGCTGACCTCTGTGACCGTGTGGCGGTCATGCAGAACGGGCGCCTCGTTGAGGAAGGATCCGTGCGGGACATCCTCCGCAATCCGAAGGAACCCTACACACAAACGCTTCTGGCATCGATGCTTGAAGGCAAGGAACCCATGTCCATGCTCGTTTCCCCCCGTCAAAAGGAGCCAGTCGCATGAGCACCACGGAAAGCGCTCCGCTGCTCGCGGTGGACCAGTTGGTGGTTGAGTACCCCAGCAAGCACTTCCGGGCTAAGCCCTTCCGCGCCCTGACGGACATCAGCATCACCATCGGCCGGGGCGAAACCCTGGGCCTAGTGGGGGAGTCCGGTTCCGGCAAGACCACCCTGGGCCGCGCCATCCTGGGGCTGGCACCGGTGACCGGCGGGAAGATCAGCTTCGACGGCAAGGACATCAGCCACGCCACCCGCAAGGACCGGAGGGTCCTCAGCCGGGATCTGCAGGTGGTGTTCCAGGACCCGTACACCTCGCTGAACCCCGCCCTGGAGATCGGCGAAATCCTCGCCGAACCGCTGGGCGTGCAGGGCATGGAGGCCGCACCGGCCAAAAAGCGCGTGAAGGAACTGCTGGACCAGGTGGGCCTGCCGTCGGACACAATTAACCGGCTGCCGCGCGAATTCAGCGGCGGGCAGCGCCAACGCGTGGCGATCGCCCGCGCCCTGGCACTCTCGCCCAAGCTGATCGTCTGCGATGAGCCGGTCAGCGCACTGGACCTGTCCACCCAGGCCCGCGTGCTGGACCTGTTTCTGCAGATCCAGAAGGACACCGGGGTGTCCTACCTGTTCGTCTCGCACGACCTCGACGTCGTCCGGCACATCAGCCACCGCGTCGCCGTGATGTACCACGGCGAGATTGTCGAACAAGGCCCGGCCGGCGTCGTCACCACCGACCCGGACCACCCCTACACCCAGCGGCTTCTGCTGGCGTCCCCAGTACCCGATCCGGACCGGCAGGAAGAGCGACGGGCGGATCGCCACCGGCTGCTGGAAATTCAGCGGCAGCAGAGAGAACAGGCAGGTGCGCTCGCCTAGCGCTGTGCGCATGCACTAGGCGGAGGCATCTACCGACATAGCGGTCCTGAGGGCCCGGAAGACCACGGAACCACGGAGGAATACAGTGTCCACAATTGGCGTACAAGCGATGATGCTTAAAGACAGCTTCACCGAACTCGGAGCGTTTGAAACGCTCCGCAAGGTCAGCTCAATCGGCTACAACGCGGTCGAGATCTCCCAGATCCCGATGACGCCGGACAACGTCGCTGAGCTGGACCGTTCCCGCAGCGAACTGGGCATGGATATCGCCGCCTTGTCCGTAGCCATGGAAAGCCCCAAAGGCCGCCCCGGAGATTCACTGGCCGAACACTTCGAAAAGATCGTGGAGGACGCCAAGCGCCTGGACGCGAAGCTGCTGCGGATCGGCATGCTGCCGTTCCCCGCCATGAAATCGATCGACGCCGTCATTGACTTCGCCAAGCAGGCCAACGAATATGCCGAACGCCTGCAGGAGCAGGGCCTGGGCCTGTACTACCACAACCACCACATCGAGTTCGCGAAGTTTGACGGCAAATTCATGCTGGACGTCATCGCCGAGAACTCCCCGGCCATGGGCATGGAAATCGACGTCCACTGGGTCCAGCGCGGGGGCCTGGACCCGGTCCGGACGCTGGAAAAGTATGCCGGCCGCACGGCCATGGTCCACCTGAAGGACTACCGGATCGGCGTCTTGCCGGAGTCCTCCTTCGGGCTGCTGGATTCCGGGGACATCATGGGGTTCATGGCCGAGTTCAAGAACGTGGTCCAGTTCGCCGAAGTGGGCGAAGGCAACCTGGACTTCCCCGCCATCATCCCCGCCGCCCAGGCCGCCGGCGCCCGCTACCTGCTCGTAGAGCAGGACGAACTCTACGGGCGCACCGTGTGGGACGCCCTGCAGACCTCCTACGACAACCTTGTGGCCATGGGCCACTCGAACCTTTTCTAGACCACCCAATGACTACGGAGAATCACTACATGAGCAAGAAAGTACGCCTCGGCATCATCGGCCTGGGCCAGCAGGGCGGCATGTACGCGAAGTTCATCGCTGAGGGCGCAGTCCCCAACATGGTGATCGGCGCCATCTGCGACACCGACCCCGCCAAGAAGGAACTTGCCTCCTCCCAGTACCCGGAGGCGCCCTTCTACGAGGACTACATCGCGATGCTCGAAAGCGGCGACGTCGACGCCGTCGTCACGTGCGTGCCGCACTTCCTGCACCCGGAGATGGGCATCGAGACCCTCAAACGCAACATCCACGCCCTCGTGGAGAAGCCGGCCGGCGTGTACACCAAGCAGGTCAAGGAACTTAACGACTTCGCGGCCACCAAGCCCGAACTCTCCTTCGCCATCATGTTCAACCAGCGCAACAACCCGCTGTACCAGAAGCTCAAGGAAATCGTCGATAACGGCGAGATCGGTGCCATCCGCCGCACCAACTGGATCATCACCAACTGGTGGCGCCCGCAGGGTTACTACAACTCCAGCGAATGGCGCGCCACGTGGGGCGGTGAGGGCGGCGGTGTGCTGGTCAACCAGGCCCCGCACCAGCTGGACCTGTGGCAGTGGATCTGCGGCGTGCCGAAGTCCGTTTACTCCAAGGTTGCCTACGGCTTCCGCCGCGACATCGCCGTGGAGGACGAGGTCACCGCCGTCGTGGACTACGGCAACGGCGCCACCGGCGTCTTCGTCACCGCCACGCACGACCTCGTGGGAACAGACCGCTTCGAGATCCTGGGCGACCAGGGCAAGATCGTCGTCGAAAACTCCAAGACCGCCACCGTGACCCGCCTGAAGAAGCCCGAGCGGGAACTCAGCGACGGCATGGATATGGACGATGTCCGCAAACTCTTCATGGGGGAGCTGAAGCCCGAGGAGTACTACACCACCGAAGTGATCGAGTTCGAGTCCGCCTGGGGCGCGCAGCACTCCGGCGTCCTGGCGAACTTCGCCGCCAACATCCTGGACGGCACACCGCTGCTGGCCCCGGGATCGGACGGCATCAAGGGAGTCCGGCTGGCCAACGCCATCCATCTCTCCAGCTGGAGGGGAACGGAGGTGGGGCTGGACTTCGACGAGGACGAGTTCCTCGCCGAGCTGAACAAGCGCATCGCGGACGAAGGCAAGTTCCCCGAGCGCTCCTAGGCCCGCGCCGCAACCCCAGCCCAACGAGCTCGCAGCTGCGGCCGTTTTGAGCGCTMAAAACGGCCGCAGCTGCGATCCGGTCGGGCGGATGCTCGTTAGGATGGGGCGGTGACTGAACCCAAGACGCCGGACGCTGCCGCAACTACGGGCCCGGCCAAGAAGCACCCCCGGTCCGGAAAGTCCAGCGCCACCATCTACGACATTGCCAAGGTTGCCGGCGTCAACCCATCCACCGTCTCAAGGGCGCTCAGCAAGCCGGGCCGCGTCAGCGCCAAGACGCAGAAACTGATCGAGGACGCCGCCGCCGAGCTGAACTACCAGGTCAACCCGTTCGCCCGTGCGCTGCCCACCGGCCGCACCAACACCTTCGGCCTGATCGTCGCGGACATCACCAACCCCACATTTTTCGACATCATCCGCGGCGCGGAAACGACCGCCACGCAACGGGACTACACCCTGGTTCTGGCCGAATCCGCCGAGTCCGGTGTCACAGAGCTGACGGCAGCCCGCCGGATGATGGCCACGGTGGACGGCCTCATCCTGGCCAGCCCCCGCATGGACGACGACGACATCCGCACGATCGCCCGCGACAAGCCAGTGGTGGTCATCAACCGCGAGGTCGACGGCGTGCCCTGCGTGGTTCCCGACGTGAACAAGGGCATCAGCGAGGCAGTCCGCAGCCTGGCCGCCAACGGGCACCGCAAGATTGCTTTTGTTGCCGGTCCGCCGCAGTCCTGGATGTCCGCGCGCCGCTGGGAAGGGGTGCAGGCTGCCTGCGAATGGTCCCGGCTCGAGGCCGTGCGGCTGGAATCCACCAAGCCCACCGTCGACGGCGGCCGCCAGGTGGCGCGCGATGTCCGGGCCAGCGGTGCCACGGCCGTGCTGACTTACAACGACCTCCTGGCCATCGGGCTCATGCAGGAACTTCAGGCCGCCGGCATTCTCATCCCGGACCAGATCAGCATCGTGGGCTTCGACGACATCTTCGGGGCGGACTTCACCACGCCGCCGCTCACCACTGTGCGCTCGCCGCTGGGGGAGTGCGGCTCGGGCGCTGCCACGCTGCTGCTTAATCTCCTGCACGGGGATCTTCTGCACAGTGATCTCCTGCAAGGCGCGGGGGAGCCTGCCGCCACCCTGCGCGTCGAGACGGAGTTGGTGCTGCGGGGCTCGAGCGGACGGCTGCTGCCTGCGGACTCGCCTGGCCGGTCACGCCACCCGCAACTCGATGGCAATTAATGGCAACCGGTTGACAAATGCGCGAGGCAAGCCGGACCATTGATCTATGTCACAGTCGATTGCCGCCAACCCAGACCGGCTCCTGCCCGCGGATCACGGAACGCGCAGCATTGCGCGCGGACTCCTGCAGCACGTCCAGGACCTCCCCATCATTTCCCCGCACGGGCACGTTGACGCTGCAGTCATCGAGCGCAACACCCCCTTCCCGGACCCGGCGGCGCTGCTGGTCAGCCCGGACCACTACGTCACCCGGCTGATCCACGCCAGCGGCGTCCCGCTGGACCGGCTGCGCGGCTCCGCCGCCGCGGCACCGGACTCCCGCACGGTCTGGCACGAGTTCTGCAAGGCCTGGCCGCTGTTCGAAGGCACGGCCTCCGGCTACTGGCTCCGCACCCAGTTCGAAAGCGTCTTCGGCCTCCGGCAGGAGATCAGCGCCGAGAGCGCCGATGCCAGCTTCGATGCGATTTCCGCCAGGCTGCTGGAGCCCGGCTTCCGGCCCCGCCAGCTCTTCAAGGACTTCAACATTGAGGTCCTGGCCACCACGGACGACCCCCTGGACAGCCTCGCCAGCCACAAGGCCATCGCCGAGGACTCCACGTTCCACGGCCGCGTCCTGCCCACCTTCCGCCCTGACGCCTACCTCAACTTCGCGCACCCCACGTGGTCCGCGAACGTGGACCGGCTCATCGCGGTAGCGGGCGACGGCGCCACCGGCTATGACGGCTACATCACCGCCCTGGAAAACCGGCGTCGTTACTTCGTGGACCACGGCGCAGTCTCGGCCGACCACGGCGTCCGCACACCGGCAACGCTCAAGCTCGACGCCGGCGACGCGGCCAGGCTGTTCGACCGCGCCCGGTCCGGCCAGGCCACGGCGCAGGACCGCGACGACTTTGAAGCCCACATGATGTACCAGATGGCCAGGATGTCCGTAGAGGACGGCCTGGTCATGACCATCCACCCGGGCGCCTACCGCAACCACCACGAACCAACCTTCAATGCGTTCGGCGCCGACACGGGCCACGACATCCCGTTCGCGGTGAACTACACCGAGGCAATCCGCCCGCTGCTGCAGGACTTCGGCACCGCCAAGGACTTCCACCTGGTGCTCTTCACCCTTGACGAGACCGTATTCTCCCGCGAACTTGCGCCGCTGGCAGGCTTTTACCCCTCCGTCTACCTCGGTGCCCCGTGGTGGTTCCTGGACGCACCGGACGCCATGCTGCGCTTCCGTTCCGCCGTGACCGAAACCGCCGGATTCTCCCGATCCTCCGGCTTCATCGACGACACCCGGGCCTTCTGTTCCATCCCCGCGCGTCACGATGCCTCCCGCCGGATCGAGGCCTCCTTCCTGGCCAGGCTGGTGGCGGAGCATCGCGTCAGCGAGGACCGCGCCCATGAACTGATCGTCGACATCGTGGACGGTTCGCCCCGAAGGGTCTTCAAACTGTGAGCACGGAACTGACTTCCGCACCGGAATCCGAGGTGGCGCCCGCCGTGGAACTTCCCCAACTGAACCGCCGTCTGCGCCCCGGCGCCAAGGCGCCCGTGCGCATCATCCACCTGGGCCTGGGCGCCTTCCACCGCTCGCATCAGGCGTGGTACACCCACCAGGCATCCGACGCCGCGGACTGGGGCATCGCGGCCTTTACCGGCCGCCGCCCCGACGCCGCACTGGCACTGGCCGAACAGGATGGGCTTTACACAATCGTGAACCGGGCCGACGACGGCGACTCCTTCGCCGTGGTCAGCAGCATCGTCGAAGCCGTGGACGGGGCAGATGTGCAGCGGCTGGCGGAGCTGGTTGCCGCTCCGGCCACCGCGGTGATCACGCTGACCGTCACCGAAGCGGCCTACCGGCTCCGTGCCGACGGGCAACTTGACCGCAATGCGCCCGACGTCGCCGCCGACCTTGCGCTGCTGGCGTCCGGCAGCGCCAGCCCGACGACGCCGCTGGGCCGGCTGGTGCTGGCCCTCGCCGCCCGCCGGGCTGCAGGGGCGGGGCCGCTCGCCGTCGTCTGCTGCGACAACCTCTCCAACAACGGCACCGTGGCGCACAACGCCGTGGTGGGCATGGCCGCGGCGTGGGACGCCGGGCTGGCCGGATGGATCCACGCCAACGTCAGCTTCGTCAGCACCTCGGTTGACCGCATCACTCCGCGCACCACCGCTGCGGACATTGCCGCCGTCCAAGCCGCCTGCGGCTACCGCGACACTTCGCCCGTGGTGGCCGAGCCGTTCTCCAACTGGGTGCTCAGCGGGGACTTCCCCGCCGGACGGCCGCGCTGGGAAGACGCTGGCGCCGCATTCGTGACCGAGATCGAGCCGTACGAGAACCGCAAGCTGTGGCTGCTGAACGGCGCACACTCCCTGTTGGCCTATGCCGGCCAGCTTCGGGGCCACACCACTGTGGCAGAGGCCCTGGCGGACCGGCTGTGCCTGCGGGCCGTTGAAAAGTTCTGGGACGAGGCGGAAGCGAACCTGTCCGGGCCCGAGGGAGACACCGCGGATCTGCAGATCCCGGCCTACCGCGCCGCCCTGCTGCAGCGCTTCGGCAACGCACGGATTGCCCACCACCTCGCACAAATCGCGATGGACGGCAGCACCAAGCTGCGGATGCGCGCCGTTCCCGTGCTGCGGGCCGAGCGTGCCGCGGGCAGGTCCGGCGCGGCCGCCGCGCTCATGATTGCGTCCTGGATGGACTACGGTGCCGCCTCCGCCGCGTTCCAGGACCCCCTGGCTGAGGACGTGTCCGCAGCCAACAGGCTCACCGGCGCCGAGCGGATCCGCGCCTTGCTGGCCCTGGTGGATCCGGCCCTGGCCGCCGACGGTTCCGTCGTGGACCTGATTGAAAGCTTGAGCGGAACATTCGGGGAGCGGGCTGTCTCCGCGTAACGCTCCGTGCAAACACTGCTGCCCGACTCCCGGTCACGGGGAGCCGGGCAGCAGTGTTTCGATGAACTTTCAACAAATTTATGGCAACCGCTTGCCATTTGATTGCCACGTGATTAGGATTACAACAAGAGCACAAACCGGCCGCACCGCCGGCCCCCAAATTCCTCCCCCGGCGCTGCCCGCAAAGACGCGATAGGACCTCCAAAAATGCTCAAGCCCCAGGCCAGCAAAACCCGCGAGATGGTCAACCTCGACGGCCTGTACCGCTTCAAGGTGGACTTTGACCGCTCCGGCCACCGGGAGGAATGGTTCAAGGCGCCCCTGGAAACCGGACTGGAAATGGGCGTCCCGGCCAGCTACAACGACGTCTTCCCGGACAAGGCGATCAGGGACCACGTGGGCTACGTCTGGTACCAGCGCGACGTCCGAGTCCCGCGCGGCTGGGCAGGGGAGCGCATCCACGTCCGCCTCGACTCCGCCACGCACGAGGGCATGGTGTGGGTCGACGACACTCTCGTGGCCCAGCACGCCGGCGGCTACATGCCCTTCAGCGCGGACATCACGGACCACGTGACGGCCGGGCAGGTTTTCCGCCTGACGGTCTCCGTCAACAACGAGCTCACACAGGCCACCATCCCGCCGGGAACCATCACGGTCACCGAGGACGGCCGCCGGCAGCAGACCTACCTCCACGATTTCTACAACTACGCAGGGCTGCACCGCAGCCTCTGGCTGTTCAGCACCCCCGCGGTCACTGTCGATGACATCACCGTGGTCACCGGCTTCGACGGAGCAACCGGCAGCGTCGACTACACAATTGCCACCGACGGCGGGACCGGCAGCGAAACCGTCACCGTTTCCCTCCGCGACGCCGATGGCGTCGAGGTCGCCCGCGCCGACGGCGCCTCCGGCACCCTGACGGTCGCCGACGTCGCCCTCTGGAAGCCCGGCGCCGCCTACCTGTACAGCCTCACCGCGGAAATCCGCGACGCCGGCCGGCTGCTGGACAGCTACACCCTGCCAGTGGGCGTCCGCACCGTGGAAGTCCGCGGCAAGGAATTCCTGATCAACGGGGAACCGTTCTACTTCACCGGCTTCGGCATGCACGAGGACCACGTGGCCATCGGCAAAGGCCACAGCAACGCCCAGATGGTCAACGACTTTCAGCTCCTGGACTGGGTGGGCGCGAACTCCTTCCGCACCTCGCACTACCCCTACGCCGAGGAAGTCATGGAGTTCGCGGACCGCCACGGAATCGTGGTGATCGACGAAACCGCCGCCGTCGGGCTGCACCTGGGCTTCGGAGCCGTCTTCGGCGGCATCGCGAAAAAGACCTATGTCGACGGCGGGGTGGATGCCAACACCGCCGCCAACCACCGGCAGGCGATTTCCGAGCTCGTCGCCCGCGACAAGAACCACCCCTCGGTCGTGATCTGGTCGATCGCCAACGAGCCCAACGGTTCGGAGGAGGGTGCCCGCGAGTACTTCGCACCCCTCGTGGAGCTGGCCCGCCGCCTGGACCCCACCCGGCCCGTCGGCTACGTCAACGTCATGTTCGACACCCCGGACAAGGAACTGCTCGGGGACCTGTTCGACGTCATCATGCTCAACCGCTACTACGGCTGGTACCTCAATAACGGTGACCTCGAAACGGCCGAGCAGAGCCTCGAAAAGGAACTGCGCGAGTGGGAAGCCAAGTACGGCAAGCCCATGATCATGACCGAGTACGGGCCGGACACCATGCCCGGCTTCCACTCCATCTATGAACAGCCCTGGAGCGAGGAATACCAGGCCGCGTTCCTGGCCATGTACCACCGGGTCTTCGACCGCGTGGACGCCATGGTGGGTGAACAGGTTTGGAACTTCGCGGACTTCCAGACCTCCAACGGCATCATGCGCGTGGACGGCAACAAGAAGGGCGTTTTCACCCGCGACAGGCGGCCCAAACCCGCCGCCTACGCCCTGCGCCAACGGTGGACGGCACTGGCCGGCACCAAGAACATCGTTTCCGAGGCGTAGGCCTTAACGCACATTTTTTCGCCGGACCCAGGTCCGGCAACGGGTAAAGGAGCCCATTCATGAAAAAGCTGGACAGGCTCAGCATCATCGGCTATGGCGCCGGCGATGCCGCCAACAATCTCGCCTTCACCACTGCCACCATGTTCCTGCTGGTGTACTACACGGATGTGGCCGGGATCTCCGCCGCTGCCGCCGGCACCCTGCTGTTGGTGGTGCGGATCTTCGATGCCTTCGCCGACGTCTTCGCCGGCCGAGTGGTGGACCGGACCTACAGCAAGCGGTTCGGCAAGTTCCGGCCGTTCATCATGTTCGGATCCATCCCGCTGCTGCTGCTCAGCGTGGCAACCTTCTCAATTCCTGAACTCGGCGAATCCGGCACCTTGCTGTACGCCTACGTCACGTACGCCGCCCTGGGCCTGGCCTACAGCCTGGTCAACATCCCCTACGGCTCCCTCGCCGGCGCCATGACCCAGGACCCGGCCGAACGCGCCAAGCTCGGCTCGGCCCGGATGATCGGCGCGCTGCTGGTCGGCTCCGCCCTGGGCATCTTCGTGGCCCCGCTGATCAAGCCGGGCGCCAACCTGCAGGCCACCTTCACCACCATCACCCTGGCGTTCGTCGTCATCGGTGCGGCCCTGTACCTCTTCACCTTCCTGACCGCCAAGGAGCGGGTCCACCGGGCCGTCCCGAACGTCACCTTCAAGCAGAGCATGGACACGCTCAAGGGGAACCGGCCGCTGCTGATGCTGTGCTTGAGCTCCTTCTTCTTCCTGACCGGGTACCTGGCCCTCACCTCGGTCCAGCTGTACTACCTCCGCGACGTCCTGGGACGGCTGGACCTGTACCCCGTGCTGTCCATCACCCAGCTCGTCCTGACCTTCGTGCTGGCCGGCTTCATGCCCAAGCTGGTCCGGAACCTCGGCAAGAAGCGCGTCTACATCTCCTCGTCGCTGCTCACGGTCATTGGCGGCGCCATCGTCTTCTTCACCCCGGCCGGCCAGGTCTGGCTCGGTTTCACCGGCCTGGTCATCAGCCTGGTGGGCGTCCTCGCGGTCAACATCGTGGTGTGGGCACTGGAAGCCGACACGGTCGAATACGGCGAATGGAAGACCGGCGTCCGCACCGAGGGCATCACGTACGCCCTGTTCTCCTTCACCCGCAAGACCGGCCAGGCAGTGGGCGGTGCGCTCGCGGCCTACGCTCTGGCCCTGGGCGGCTACAAGTCCGGCGCCATCCAGACGCCCGACGCCGTCTTCGGCATCCAGCTCGCCGCCGGCGCGCTGCCGGCGGTCATGACCATCCTGGCCGTGCTCGTGATGGCCAAATACACCCTCACCGATGCCATGCATGCCCGGATCCTCACCGAAATCCGTGCCCGGCGCAGTGACGGCGACGGCGCCGGAACTCCTGACGGCGGCGGCGCCGGAACCCCCGGCGCAGCTGTTTCCGCCGAGGTCGCGCCGCTGGCGCCCCGTAACTAAGACACCCCGTAAGAGCAGATAAGGACCTGTTGTGAAAATCATTGCCGCTGAAGTCTTCGTGACCAGCCCCTCCCGGAACTTCGTGACCCTGCGGATCACCACGGAGGACGGGGTGACCGGGATCGGGGACGCGACGCTGAACGGGCGTG
>NZ_JBFTLG010000030.1:0-21687 GCF_056396305.1 Arthrobacter sp. 05T420
CGAAACTCAACCGCCGGCCCCGGCCCACCCTGAACCTGGAAACCCCAGCCAACCGGCTGAACCAGCTGCTGCACGCAGCCTAACCCCCTGCGTTGCTCCCACTGATTGACTTTGCCCCCTCCGGATGGGCGCCAAGTGACCCCGCGTTGTTGGTTCCTAGCTGGCGCTCTTCTGGGCGACGAGTTCGATCTCGACGAGCATCTTGGGATCCAGGAACGGCAGCACGTGGACCAGGGAGAGCGTGGGACGGATCTCGCCGAAGACCTCGCCGTGGGCACGGCCGGCCTCTTCCCACTTGCTGATGTCCGTCAGGTACAGCTTGGACTGCACCACGTCCTCGAAGCCGAAGCCGGCGTCGGCGAGCACTGCGCCGAGCTTCTGCAGAATGTAGCTCGTCTGGGTATAGAAATCGTCACCGACAATTCCGTCCTCGCCGCTGGCAGCGGTTGCAGCCACCGCCCGGGCACGGGGATTCTGGCTAGAGGTCCTGTCTAGAGCTCCTGGCGGTAAACGAGCAGCTTGATGTCCGTGCCCGGCACCAGCCAGTCGCGCTCCGGCGCCCGGAGAAAGCCCGTCTTCCGGTAGAGGCCGTGGGCACTTTCCCAGGTCTCACCCGTCGTGAGGGCCACGGCGCGGATTCCGGACAGCGACTTGGCGTGGTCGATGATGGCCTGGACCATGGCCTTGCCGGCGCCGCTGCGCTGGACGGACGGGTCCACCACGAGCATCCGGAACTCGAGCTCGTCGCTTTGGGCGATATCCGCGTACGGCTCCCCCTCGACCGCCAGCGTCACCGAGCCGAGGATCAGGCCCTCCCGCTCCGCGACCCAAACCGTCGCGTCCGCCGCACGCTGCTCGACGTTCTGGATCTGCAACATGTACGGGTGGTCGGCGCTCTGAAAGTAGCCCGCCGCCAGGTAGGCGTCCCGGGTGATGCGCGCTATGGCGTCGTAGTCGGCCGGAACGGCGGGGCGAATGAGGATCTGCGAAGGCACCTGTCAATGGTACGGGCGCCAGGCCCGGGCCCGGACCGGTAGGGCTGTTTCCGTGACAGAACTATCAATTAAGTCAGGCGCTCAGATTAGGAGCCGACCGGCACAAACGACCTAGAGGGGGAACTTGCCGGAGAGTTCCAGCGGTCCGGCGCACGTCCATGCCGCAAGGCGCTCGTCGTCCGAGGGGCCGCCGGCCAGGGGGCTGGTGAGCCGCGGCCGGCGCACCCAGCAGCCTGCTTCCTCGGCGATCAGGGCCCCGGCGGCGAAGTCGTGTTCGTTGAGCCCGCGCTCACCGAAGGCATCGAGCGTGCCGTCCGCCACCAGGCAGAGGTCCAGCGCCGCCGAGCCCAGCCGGCGCATGTCGGCGAAGCCGTCCAACAGGGAGCCCAGGCCGGTGGCCTGTTCCGCCCGGACGTCGGGATCGTAGCTGAAGCCTGTGGCCAGGATCTGCCCGGCCCGCCCCGGGACGGGTCCGAACAGCGAGGTCAGTGTGCCCTGCTCCTGGAGCCAGGCCCCCTCGCCGCGGGACGCGTAGTAGGTGCGCCCCAGCGCCGGTGCGCTGACGACGCCGGCCAGCCAGACTCCGTCGGCATCCGCCACCGCCACGGAGGTGGCGTAGTAAACAATGTTGCGGATGAAATTGGTGGTGCCATCGAGCGGATCGACGGACCAACGGTAGCCGCTGGGCTGCGCCGGCAGGACGGTGCCGCCCTCCTCCCCCGTGATGATGTCCCACGGCCGGGCGGCGGTGATGACGTCCCGGACGGCGGCTTCGGCGGCGAGGTCAAAAGCCGTCACCCAGTCTCCTGAGTCGCCCTTGTTGCTGACGTCCAAGGCTGCGGTTCTGCGGGCGGCCAGGACGGCGGCCCCCGCCGCCGCGGCCGACTTGGCCAGTTCCAGCAACGCCGGGATGCCTGGTGCGGACTCGGGAGGGACGCCGGGACGGGCGCTCATTCGGCCGCCGCAGCGGCGACGCCGTGGGACCCGCCGTCGTCGTCAGAGTCCGGGACGCTGTTCTGGACGCCGTCGGCGACGCTGTCCTCGGGGCCCTCCGCACCGGCGTCGGCCGGCCCGTCCGCCAGCAGCGCCCGGAAGCCGTCCTCATCCAGGACGGGAACGCCAAGCTGTTCGGCCTTGTCCAGTTTGGTGCCGGCGTTCTCGCCTGCCACCACGTAGCTGGTGTTCTTCGAGACCGAACCGGCCGCCTTACCGCCGCGGATCAGGATGGCTTCCTTGGCCTCATCGCGACTGAAGCCGTCGAGGCTTCCGGTCACCACGATGGTCAGCCCTTCCAGGGTCCTGGGCAGGGACTCGTCGCGTTCGTCCGCCATCCGGACGCCTGCGTCCGCCCAGCGGTCCACGATGTCGCGGTGCCAGTCCTCGGCAAACCATTCCGTCAGCGCCTGGGCGATCACCGGACCCACGCCGTCGACGTGGGCGAGCTCCTCCTCGGAGGCCCCACGGATGCCCGCCATGCTGCCGAACGCGGTGGCCAGGGCGCGCGAGGCCCGCGGGCCGACGTGCCGGATGGACAAGGCCACCAGGACCCGCCACAGCGGCTGGGACTTCGCCTTCTGAAGTTCCCGGAAGAGCTTGTCCGTGGTGGCCGTGGGCTTGGACGGGGTCTTGGTGGTGGCCTTGGTGTAGAAGTAGGGCACCAGCTCGAATTCCCCCGTGCCCACGCCCTTGGAGCGCTTCTCACGGCGGACGCGGACGTCCGCGAGCTGCTCCGGAGTCAGGTCGAACAGTGTCGCCTCCGTGGTCAGCGGCGGCGTGGTGGGCTCTGCGGGCTGGGTCAGTGCGATGGCGGCTTCCCAGCCGAGGGCCTCGATGTCGAACGCGCCGCGGCCGGCAAGGTGGAAGACACGTTCGCGAAGCTGCGCCGGGCAGGACCGGGAGTTGGGGCAGCGGATGTCCACGTCCCCTTCCTTCCCGGGTGCCAATGGCGTGCCACAGGCGGGGCATTCGGTGGGCATGACGAAGTCGCGGACGGGCGGGTCCTGGGCGTCCCGGAGCGCCAGGACCGGGCCCACAATTTCCGGAATGACGTCTCCGGCCTTCCGCAACACCACGATGTCGCCGATCTTCACGCCCTTGGCAATGACCACTTCCTGGTTGTGCAGGGTGGCCATTTCCACGGTGGAACCGGAAACCTTGACCGGTTCCATCACGCCGTACGGGGTGACCCGGCCGGTGCGTCCGACATTGACGGCGATGTCGAGCAGCTTGGTGTGGACCTCTTCCGGCGGGTATTTGTAGGCCACGGCCCAGCGCGGCACCCGGGTGGTGTAGCCCAGGGCCCGCTGTGTGGCGAAGTCGTCCACCTTGATGACAATGCCGTCTATCTCGTGGGTGAGGCTGTGCCGCTTGTCGCCGTAGCGCTTGATGAAGTCCAGCACGTCGGCCAGCCCGGCGAGGACCTCGAAGTAGGGGCTCGTGGGCAGGCCCCACTCGGCGAGCTTGCGGTAGGTCCCCGACTGGCTGGCAATGTCGAGTCCCTCGCGGGCGCCAATGCCGTGGACGTACATCCGCAAGGGTCGCTTGGCGGTTTCGGCCGGGTCCTTCTGCCGCAGCGAGCCTGCAGCGGCGTTGCGCGGGTTGGCCAGCGGCGCTTTGCCGGCCTCGATCAGGGCTTCGTTGAATTCGGCAAAGGCCTGGGACGGGATGAAGACCTCGCCGCGGACTTCCATCTCCGCCGGGAAGCCGGAGCCGCTGAGCTGCTGCGGGATTTCCTTGATGGTCAGGACGTTGTGCGTGATGTCCTCGCCGGTGGTGCCGTCGCCGCGGGTGGCGGCCCGGACGAGCACACCCTCGCGGTAGAGCAGGTTGACGGCCAGGCCGTCGATCTTCAGTTCGGTGAGCCACGACGGCGGGTTGCCGCCATTGCCGATCTTGGCAACGCCTGCCTCGGCCTTCACCATCCAGGCCTCAAGCTCCTCGAGCGAGAAGACATCTTCCAGGCTGTACATGCGCTGCAGGTGCTGGACGGCGGTAAACGCCGCCGAGACCTCGCCGCCGACTTCCTGCGTGGGCGAATCGTTGGCCACCAGTTCCGGATGCATGGCTTCGATCGTTTCCAGCCGCCGGTAGAGCTCGTCGAACTCGGCGTCGGAGATGATCGGAGCATCCTCCTGGTAGTACGCAAAGCGGTGTTTGCGGACCTGTTCCACGAGGTCCTCATACTCCTCGCGGATGTCCCCGGACGGGACCTGCTCCGCCTCGGGAGGTTGAGGATCCGTGGCGTGCCCGGGGGCTTCTTCGGCTGCTTTGTCAGTCTCTGCTGCGGTGTTCCCTGTGCTCACAGACCTATCCTGCCCTAGATCACCGACATTGTCCGGTCCAAGGTCGGGGCGCGGGCCGGCGAGTGCGGGGCCAGCGTCCGGCCAGCGTCCAGTCGCGGGCCGGTCAGGCGGGCGTATCCTCGTTTGCCGTCCGGGCGTCGATCACGATCGCAGTGATGTTGTCCCGGCCGCCACTGCGCAACGCCGCCTGGATCAGTTCGTCCACGGCCGTCTGGGGATCCGCCTCGGCCGCAAGGATGCCGGCAATCTGCTCATCGCTCAGTTCTCCGTTGAGGCCGTCGGAGCAGACCAGGATCCTGTCGCCGTTCTCCAGGGGAAGCAGCCAGTAGTCGGCCTCGGAGTCGTCTCCGGTGCCCAACGCTCGCGTCACAACGTGCCTGCGCGGATACACAGCAGCCTCGGCCTCGCTGATCTGGCCGGTGTCCAGGAGTTCCTGCACCTCGGAATGGTCCACGCTGATCTGCGCGAGCTGGCCGTGGCTGTACCGGTAGGTGCGTGAATCACCGATGTTGAGCACAAGCCAGTAGGGAACGTCCAGCTGTTCCACCACCACGACGCCGGACAGGGTGGTCCCGGCGCGGGATCCGGTGGCGTGACGGATGCCGGCGTCGGCCATCAGCAGGTACTCCTGGAGGATGTCCGCCGTCGCGTCCCGGCTGCCGGTCTTGAACTGGGGCAGCTCGGCCAGGGTGCGCACGCAGATACCGCTGGCAACTTCGCCCGCCTCATGGCCGCCCATGCCGTCCGCCACGGCGAAGACGGGGTCGGCGGCAATGAAGGAGTCCTCGTTCGCCTCGCGGCGCAGCCCCCGGTCCGTGCCGTACCCGCAGCGCAGGCGCGGTCCCCGTTCCCCGTCCGACGGCGGGAGGGGGGCGTCTGGCGTTGGGTTCATGGCGGTCCTCAATAAAGTGGTGCGCGGCGCGCGAGGGTTCATGGCGGTCACAAACCCAGCCGGATCGCAACTGCCGGTCCGACTATTGCATATGCGCCGCAGAGTGAGAAGCCCGCCACGGGCTCCCGCCGGGCTTATCCTGATCTGCCGCCTAGTCCAGGATCAGGCCCCGGCCGCTGCCGGGCTGCAACTGCACCGGGTGGATTTCACCGAACCCGCGGACGTCTTCGGCCGGGCGGGGCACCAGGACAAAGCGTTCATCCTGTTCCAGCGCGGCCGCGGTCATCGAATCCACCAGCACGGTTCCGGGGTCCGCGAGGGCCGTCAGACGGGCGGCGAGATTGACGGTGGGTCCGTAGATGTCGCCGAGGCGGGAGAGGATACGGCCCCACACCATGGCCACCCGGGCCTGCGGCAGGATCTCGTCCTCGGTGAAGGCACGGCACAGGGCCAGGGAAATCTCGGCGCCGGCGGCCGGAGTCTCGGCAATGTAGAGGACTTCGTCGCCAACGGTCTTGACCAGCCGGCCGCCGCCGACGGAGATGATTTCAGCGCATTTGTTCTCGAAGCGCTGCACCAGCTGGGCGAGGGTTTTCTCGTTCATCCGGCGGGACAGGCTGGTGTAGGACACGAGGTCGGCGAAGCCAACGGCCCGGGCCAACGGCAGCGGCGAATCGTCCTCGTCGCCTTCGCGGCCCTCTTCGCTGGACTGCAGTCCGGCCTCGGCCCGGACGGCCAGGCGCTGGACCGCGGCATTGAGCTGCCGGCGCCAGGAATAGACGAGCATTTCCTCGAGGGCGTCAATGAGGTTCGGCAGTTCCTTGACGAGCCGCTTGCGCGCGACGGCGTCCGGCACGCCCTGTTCCTGGACCATGTCCTCCACCAGGGCCTCGATCTGCCACACGACCATCCGGTCGGTCATCTGGCCGATGGCCCGGGTGACGGAGATGGCGGCTTCCTCGGTGAGCTTGCCGTCACGGACGAGGTCCACGATGGTGGACAGGGCGGACTGGTCGCGCTCGGTGAAGGCCACATCCTCATCCCCGAGGTTGGGAAAGCCGAGGGCGCGCCAAAGTTTCCGGGCAGAGAGCAGTGAGAGTCCGGCGCCTGCGGCAACCTCACGGCGCCTGAGCTTGCGTTCACCGCCCAGCAACCGGGCTTCCAGGGCTTTGGCCGCGAGCCGTTCGGCGGACACAGTTCCCGTTGCCGGGGCGGCAGGTTCCGGGGCCGCAGGTTCGGGATCGGGATCGAATCCGGGTGCGGGGTCGACTCCGAGTTCGGATTCGGCGGGTTCGGCGAGTGCGCCGGTTTCGGTGTCGAAGGCGGTTCCGGCGTCGCTGCCGGGCACAGCCGGGCTGGCGACGTCCTCGGGTTCCCGGGGCAAATCCGGGGCAGCGAGGTCGATGTCCTGGTGGACGTTCTCAGCGTTCATCTCTTCCACCTTCTCTCGTCTCCCACGGCCCGGCTTCGCCCGTGTTGTAGGTCATGTCATCGGTCCCGAACACCTCGCCCTGGGGGAGATCGCCGATGGCGTCCAGAATGAAGTTTCGGAATGTCGCGACCTCCGGGACATCGGGGACCACCATTCCAACGGGGTGCCCGGTCTCCAAGGATATATTCCCGGAGCGCAATAGCCGCTGCAACAACGATTGCTCGATGGCCACATGACGGACGGCAGCGAGCGCAACCTGTTCATCCCGCCGCCTTAACATGCCGTAGCGCGTAACTAAGCGCTGGCTGGTCAGGATATAGCGGGTGGCGTGCCAGGCAATGACCCGCGGAAGGCAGTAACCCAGCAGCACCCACGCCGCCAGCCCCAGGGCCACGGCGACCAGCCAGGGCGTCCATTCCCTGGGGATGAGGGGGATGAGCCGCGCCGGGCCGCCCTTGAGAACCCAGGCGCAGGCGTAGGCGGCCAACGCCGGAACCACGATGAACGTCAGCGCCGGGACAATGAGCGTCCTGGGCTGGGGCCGGGTCACCACAATCACTTGCTCTCCCGGCAGGAGCACTCTACGCATAACCGCTTTCTGCTCCGCCGCGGCCGTCGCCCTGCCCGCCGGTTCCTGCCGGGTTCCAAGGCCTCAGGTGCACGACGTCGCCGGCGGTCACCACGTGTTCATGGCCTGCGGCGTCGACCACCAGGAGCGAACCGTATTCGTCCAGCCGCGTGGCGTGGCCAATAATCTCGTGGTCGCCGGGGAGCTGGGCACGGACCTGCTTACCGAGGGTCGTTAGCAGGTGTTCCACCCTCTTGTGCAGCGACGGGCCGCCTGCCATGCCGGCGGCGGGATCGCCGTCGGCGTTGCAGAAACTCCGGTAGAGGGTGGCGAAGCGGGACAGGTAGCTCTTCAGGAGCTCCGTCCGGTCCACGGTGTCGGCGTTCTCCAGCAAGACGGACGTGGCGGTGGGGACTGGAAGTTCGGGCTCGGTCAGGGTGACGTTCAGGCCGGTGCCGAGAACGACCGGGGGCGTGCCGGCGCCGCCGAGCGGGCCGAGCTGAGCCAGAATGCCTGCGATCTTCCTGCCCCGCACCAGGACATCGTTTGGCCATTTGAGTTCCGCCGGAAGGCCAGCCGTTTCCACCAGGGCCTCCCGCAGGGCGAGTGCGGCCAGGAGGGAAAGCCAGGAGAAGCTGTGGGTCGGCAGCGGGCG
Source organism: Arthrobacter sp. 05T420 (assembly GCF_056396305.1). Classification (NCBI taxonomy): domain Bacteria; kingdom Bacillati; phylum Actinomycetota; class Actinomycetes; order Micrococcales; family Micrococcaceae; genus Arthrobacter; species Arthrobacter sp. 05T420. Next base: position 7,845 of record NZ_JBFTLG010000030.1, read on the forward strand.
GCCTGTCGCGTTGACCGGTCGGAGCACGAGCGAGACGGAGACGGAGCTGCGGGCCGGCGCCTCCCAGCGGCGGTCGAGCCGGCCTCGCGCGGCGCTTTGATATTCGGCGGTCAGTACCGACAGATCCGGCCAGGCGCCGGGATCCTCGGTTACACCCCGGAGGAGATCGGCATTGGTGGATCCGGTGGATTCGACCACTGTCAGGCGCGGGATTCCGTTGGCGGACAGAAACGCCTCATCGCTGAGGACACTCAGGTCCAGAGGCGGACGGTCCGGGGTTTCCTGCACGGCTTCCATGCTTGAATCCTACCGAGGAAAGCGCACCGAGGCTCCCGCGCCTGTTGACGCAGACTCCGCCGAAACTCCCCACCTTTGGCCGGAAAGTCCGGCGGATCGGCCGGACTTGCCGGGGATTTTCGGCGTCGGATCCGCAAACGGGGGGGAATTCCGCAGGGCGGGCGGCCGGGAAACACTCAGCAAGTTCAGAGGAAGATGTCCGGCACCAGCTGGTCCTCCGGCGCGCCGAGGCTGTACGGGCTGAAGTCCGTCACCCCTGCCGCGGCGAGAACCTCTTCATCGGTGTAGAAGTTTCCGCTCCGGTTGCCGTGCGCCGGGACGGCATTGCTGCCGGTCAGCACGGCGTGGGAGGCGTCGGCCATGATTTCGGGGCTGCGGGCGCCTTTGACGATCATGTCGCCGCCGGGCATGTTGCGGATGGCCGCGGTGTCGATCAAGGTGCACGGCCAGAGCGAGTTCACACTGACGCCGTCGGCTTTGAGCTCCTCGGCAAGTCCCAGGGTGGTCAGGCTCATGCCGTATTTGGCCATGGTGTAGGCCAGGTGCATCCCGGCCCATTTGGGGTCCATGTTCAAGGGCGGGGAGAGCGTGAGGATGTGTCCGGCCTTTGATGCCCGCAGGGCCGGCAGCGCCAGCTTCGAGAACAGGAAGGTGCCGCGGACGTTGATGTCCTGCATGAGGTCATAGCGCTTCATGTCCACGTGATCGGTCGTGGAGAGGTCGATCGCGGAAGCGTTGTTAATGACGACGTCGATCCCGCCAAAGCGGTCCACGGCGGCGCCGACAGCGCCGGCGACGTCGGCGTCGTTGCGCACGTCGCCGACCAACGGGAACGCCTGGCCGCCGGCGGCCTCGATCTGTTCGGCGGCGCTGTAGACGGTGCCCTCCAGCCTGGCGTGCGGCTGGCCGGTCTTGGCCATCAAGACGATGTTGGCTCCGTCCCGGGCTGCGCGGAGCGCGATGGCCAGGCCGATACCGCGGCTGCCCCCGGAGATGAGGACAGTGCGGCCCTGGAGGGAACCGGTGGCCTGGTACGGCCCTGCGGCGGGGCCCAAAGCATCATTGCTAGAAGTCATGCCCCACACTCTAGCGGACCGATGTTACCGGCGGGTAACAAGGCGGTGCGGGAGTTTCGCGCCGGGAAAATTGTAGGTTCCCTACAGCGGCACCGGCCAATACCGTCACTAGACTTGCCAGCAGAGCCCTGCTTTTGTGGATTCCAGCCAAAGGACCCACGCGACGGGCGCCGTACAACTTAGCGACAGAGCCGGAGACACTTGATGAGCCACGATCTGACCACGACTGCGGGAAAGATTGCAGATTTCCGCGACCGCCAGGCGCGTGCCGAGCAGCCCTCCGGTCCGGAAGCGATTGCCAAGCAGCATGCGCGCGGGAAGAACACTGCCCGCGAGCGCATCGACCTGTTGCTGGACGCCGGCTCCTTCGTCGAATTCGACGCGCTGGCCGTGCACCGCTCCACCGCGTTCGGCATGGAGAAGAAGAAGCCGCTGGGCGACGGGCTCGTCTCCGGCTACGGCACGGTGGACGGACGCCCGGTGGCCGTCTACAGCCAGGACTTCTCCGTCTACGGCGGATCACTCAGCCAGGTCAACGGCGAGAAGATCGTCAAGGTCCAGGAATTCGCGCTGCGCAACGGCTGCCCCGTGGTCGGCATCCTCGACGGCGGCGGTGCCCGCATCCAGGAGGGCGTCGCCTCCCTGGCCATGTTCGCGGACATCTTCCGCAACAACGTCCACGCCTCCGGCGTCGTCCCGCAGATCTCCCTCATCATGGGCCCCTCCGCCGGCGGCGCGGCCTACTCCCCCGCCCTGACGGACTACGTGGTCATGGTGGACAAGACCTCCCACATGTTCATCACCGGCCCGGATGTCATCAAGACCGTCACCGGCGAAGACGTGGACATGGAAACCCTGGGCGGCGCCCGCCAGCACAACGCCAACACCGGCACCTCGACGTACCTGGCCTCCGACGAGGCCGACGCTGTCGAGTTCGTCCGGGAGCTGCTGGACTTCCTGCCCTCCAACAACCTCGCCGAGGCCCCGGTGCTGGAGCACTCCCAGGAGCTGGAGGTCGACGACGACGACCTCGCCCTGGATGCGCTGATCCCGGACTCGGCCAACCAGCCGTACGACATGCGCAAGGTCATCGAGCAGATCGTCGACGACGCGCACTTCCTGGAGATGCAGTCCCTCTACGCCCCGAACGTGATCATCGGCTACGGCCGGGTGGAGGGCCACACGGTGGGCATCGTGGCCAACCAGCCCATGCAATTCGCCGGCACCTTGGACATTGCGGCATCGGAGAAGGCCGCCCGCTTCGTCCGGCACTGCGACGCCTTCAACATCCCCATCATCACGCTGGTGGATGTCCCGGGCTTCCTGCCGGGCAAGGACCAGGAGTTCCAGGGCATCATCCGCCGCGGCGCGAAACTGCTCTACGCCTACGCCGAGGCCACTGTGCCCAAGCTGACCGTGATCACCCGCAAGGCCTACGGCGGGGCATACATCGTGATGGGCTCCAAGAAGCTTGGCGCGGACCTCAACGTCGCCTGGCCCACCGCCCAGATCGGCGTCATGGGCGCCCAGGGCGCCGTGAACATCCTGTACCGCCGCGAACTCGCGGCGGTGGCTGAGAACGGCGGCGACGTCGAGGCCAAGCGCGCCGAGGTGATCCGCCAGTACGAGGAAGAGCTACTCAACCCGTACCAGGCAGCCCAGCTCGGCTATGTGGACGCCGTCATCGCACCGTCCGAGACCCGGGTGCAGATCATCAAGGGCCTGCGCGCCCTCCGGGACAAGCGGGCCGCCCTGCCCGCCAAGAAGCACGGGAACATCCCGCTGTGATCGCGCTCGAGCCAGCCACCGGGCCGGAGACCACGCCCGAGGTCCTGTTCTCGGTCGCCAAGGGCGAGCCGACGCCGGAAGAGCTGGCGGCGCTGGCCGCCGTCGTGCTGTCCCTGGGGCAGTCCCAGCAGGCCGCGCCGGAAAGCCCCGGCGTCCGGCACTGGGTCCGCCGGCAGCAGCTCCGGCTGGCCCCCAGGCCCGGGCCGGAAGCCTGGCGCCGCAGCCTCAGCTGATAGCCCTCGGCGGGGCGGCGGCCCGTCTCTGAACCGGCCCCGGAAAAAGTTCAGTGACTCTTTCATAACTACCGCTCCCGGGCTAGTCTCGTCGGGTGACTACCGAAACGATTGCCTCAGACAACTCTGCCCCCGCGCGCCAGCAGACGGCTATTGACGCCGTCGCCGACGCCTACACGGACACCCTGATCCGGTTGAACCCGAGCTTCGCCACCGAGCTCGGCCTGCCCGGGCACGAGACCGAGTACCAGGACTATTCCCCCTCCGGCCTCGAGGAATTCGCGGCCGCCGCGCGCGAGGCACTCGCCGCGCTGGACGGGCTGGAACCGGTTGACGACGTCGACGCCGTCACGCTCGACGCCATGCATGAGCGGCTGGGCCTGCAGCTGGAAATCCACGAATCGGGCTGGCACACGGCCGATCTGAACAACATTGCGTCCCCGTCCCAAGACATCCGCGCGATCTTTGACCTCATGCCGACGGACACCGCCGGGCAGTGGAAGCACATTGCGGGCCGGGCCCACAATGTCCCTGCCGCGATCGACGGCTACATCGAGTCGCTGCGGTCGGCGATGCAGGACGGCAAGGTGGCTGCGGCCCGCCAGGTGTCGATCGTGATCGAGCAGGCCACCAAGCACGCCGTGGACGACGGCTTCTTTGCGAAGCTCGCCGCCGGCGCCAAGACCGCCGAGGGCCAGCTTCCGGCGGAACTGCAGTCAGAGCTCGACGCCGGCGCGGCGGCTGCCCGGGTGGCGTACTCGCGGCTGGCGGGTTTCCTCGAGGCCGAGCTCCTCCCCGTCGCCCCGGCCAAGGACGCCGTGGGCCGCCGCCGCTACGCCCTGGCTTCCCGGGACTTCCTCGGCGCCACCGTGGACTTGGAGGAGACCTACGCGTGGGGCGTACAGGAGCTGGACCGTCTCATCGCTGAACAGGAGCGCGTGGCCGGGGAAATCCGGCCCGGCGCCACCGTGGAGGAAGCCAAGGAGATCCTGGACAACGATCCCGCCCGCCAGCTCAGAGGCACCGACGCCCTCCAGGCCTGGATGCAGGAACTCTCCGACAAAGCCGTCGCGGAGCTTGCCGGCGTCCACTTCGAGATCCCCGACGTCATGAAAACGCTCGAGTGCCGGATCGCGCCCACGGATGAAGGCGGCATCTACTACACGGGGCCATCGGACGACTTCAGCCGTCCGGGCCGGATGTGGTGGTCCGTGCCGGCCGGCGAGGACACCTTCACCACCTGGGCCGAAACCACCACGGTCTACCACGAGGGGGTCCCGGGCCATCACCTTCAGGTAGCGACAGCGACGTACCGCCGCGAGCTGCTGAACAAATGGCGCCGGAACGTCTGCTGGACGTCCGGGCACGGCGAAGGCTGGGCGCTGTACGCCGAGAAGCTCATGCAGGAACTGGGCTACCTCAGCGATCCGGGCGACCACATGGGCATGCTGGACGCGCAGCGCATGCGTGCGGCCCGCGTGGTGTTCGACATCGGCGTGCACCTTGAACTTGAGGTCCCCGAGCGCTGGGGCTCCGGGACGTGGACCCCTGACAAGGGCTACGAGTTCCTGAAGCAGAACCTCGCGATCAGCGAGGGACAGCTGAAGTTCGAGTTCACCCGCTATCTGGGCTGGCCGGGTCAGGCACCGTCCTACAAGGTGGGCCAGCGGCTCTGGGAGCAGATCCGGGCCGAGCTGGAGTCCCGGCCGGACTTCGACCTCAAGGCGTTCCACACGAAGGCCCTGAACATCGGCTCGGTGGGTCTCGACACCCTCAAACGCGCGCTGCTGGGCACGGTCTAACCTGCGCTTTCAGCGCCATACGGCCAGTTGCGGTGGCTTCCGCCCAGCGAAGCCACCGCAACTGGCCGCTCGCACGCCAAGGTCAAATGGACCTTGGCCGAATTGTCGACTAGTCTCTGGGGAACACATTTGCAGGGCTTTTGGAAGCCCGGGGTCGGCGGCTGGGGGCTGCGCCGCAAATGTCCGGTGTGCCCGTGCTCCTCGGCGGGCCCCGGCTCTGGCAAGAACCGCCGCAACGGCGGTGCGGTCTTGCTGTCTGTCATTATGCGCGCTTCGCCGTCGCGGCACTTACGCGGGACGGCGCCTATGAATCAGCGCATGATAGAGCTATCCAGCATCTCGGTCTCGGGTGCGCGCAGTTGGAAAATTGAAACCCGCGCGAACCTACAGCCGTAGCATTTCACGGCTCCGCGAAGGAGCGCGGTGGAAATGTTGGGTGCTGGGCCGGCCGGAACCTCGCTGAGGTTTCCGTAGCGGCTGATGGTTGCCGGGCAGACACCAAAACCCCATATTGGAGCACTCTATGAGGAATTTTGCCTCACCCCTAAGACGAACGGCCAGCGACGTGACGAAAGCGCGGATGCGGACCCGGAAGCGGGCGGCCGTGTCCGTGGTTGCGACGGCAGTCTTCGCTGCCGTCGCCGCGATTGGCACTTCGGCACCTTTAAACGCTGCGACGCCGTCCGCCACGCCAATGGCCACGACGGCGGCCTGCAATCCGTTGCCCGTCAGCCTCCCGGCGCCCGCAAACCGGCACACGTCGGCGAAGAAGGCGTGGGCCTACTACTTCCCGCCGTTCCCGCTCGCAGTGGACAGTGCCGACACGACCCGCGACGTCTACCCGCGCTGGATGGATACCCACAACTCCGCCAACGGCGCCTATGACTTGCGGGATCGTCCGGCGGCTCCTCAGCGTGTGAGCCAGACGTTGTGGCGACAGGCAGATTTCGAGAAAGAGATCCGACAGGCAGTCGGGGCGGGCCTGGACGGGTTCATCTGGGAGTACAACAGCACCACCGACATCCGCTGGCAGCAACTGCCCGCCATGCTCGCTGCCGCCAAGGCCGTTGACCCGGGCTTCAAGATCATGCTCAGCCCGGACTTCAACACGGCGTCAGGCTCCACTTCTGACAGTGTCTACAACAACGTCATGAAAGTGAAGAACGACGCTTCGATCTACAGGAACAGTGCTGGCATTGTGCTGGCCCCGTTCTTCCCGGAGCGCAAGACACCTGCATGGTGGGACGGGCTCCGGAACCGCCTCGCCTCCTCGGGCGTCAAGTCCACCCTCGTCCCGATCTTCATTTCCTGGGGCGGAGGAACCCAAAAGGCAGACTGGAACAACTCGGTTTCCGGGTATTCGCAATGGGGCACGCGGATCGCCAGCGGCGTTCCGACTTTGGCCAAGGAAAGCGCCGAGGCCCACCGCCGCGGCAAAACCTATATGCAGCCGGTGGCATTCGAGGATACGCGGTCCTACGACGGCCGCTACTGGGAGTCGTCCAACAGCTCCACCCTGCGGAATTCGCTGGCAACGGCGATTAGCAGTAACGCCGATTCTATTGCGCTTATGACCTGGAACGACTACACCGAGTCCTGGGTGGCGCCCTCGAAGCAACGCGGCTATGCGGTGCTGGACATGGCTGCCTACTACGTTTCCTGGTTCAAGAGCGGAGTAAAACCCACGATCACGCAGGACGCCCTGTACTGGAGCCACCGCTCGCACCCCACGAACGCTCCGTATTCGAAGACGCCGATCGGCCGCAACGGCAAACCCACGCCCATGTCCATCCCCAACGGTGACGCTGCGAAGAACGAGGTGGAGCTCGTGGCCGTGCTGAAGTCACCGGGGCGCCTGACCATCACACAGGGCAGCAACATCAAGACCATGGACGCCCCGGCCGGGCTGACATCCTTCAAGGTTCCGCTAGTGGCGGGCACCACCCCTTCCTTCAAGCTCGCCCGCAGCGGCGCAACGGTCCAGACCGTCACCAGCAACACCCCTGTGCGCTCCTCTGTGGTGTACCAGGACATGATCTACCGTGCAGGCGGCGGCGTCGCGGCCACCTGCGCCCGCTAGGCCGTCCCCGCGAGGGTGCAGTTCGCGGCAATGTTTCCCAAAGACATTGCCGCGAACTGCACTCTCGTGTGGCTGGGGCTTCGGCCGCGAGACAATCGCCACATTCTGCCCGGGAATAACTTCATAATCAGGCAGTCTTCCGGCGGAATTCCAAGGATTCCGCCGTCCCGGCAAAACTACTGGCGCGTAACATTTCTCAACATCCGTTGGTCATGCTATTCGTGGCGGTCCTAGCGTGTTCCGGTGACCACTCAGACAAGCACCCCCGCACCCGCTGGAAAGACCGGGTTCCAGCTGCCCAAATGGGCCGGCTCGTTCGGCTTCCAGATCATCGCCGCCCTGATCGTCGGCCTGGGCCTTGGCCTGCTGGCCAAGTACACCGGCAGCACCAAGGCAAACCCCAACGCCCTCGGCACTACGCTGCAGACCATTGGCTCGAGCTATGTCTCACTGCTGCAGACCGCCGTGGTCCCCCTGATCTTTACCGCCGTCGTCAGCTCCATCTCCAACCTGCGCGCCGTCTCCAACGCCGCCCGGCTGGCGTGGAACACGTTGCTCTGGTTCGCGATCACCTCGCTGATTGCCGTGCTGATCGGCATCGGCCTGGGTGTGCTGCTGCAGCCCGGCGCCGGCACCGGCATCAGCCAGGACGCCAAGTACGCCGGCAAGTCCGGTGACTGGTGGGCCTTCCTGACCGGGCTGTTCCCCAAGAACTTCCTGGGCCTCGGCGCGAGCACCACCGTCACCGACGGCGTCGCCACCACCGCCGTGAGCTTCAACGTCCTCCAGATCCTGGTGATCGCGATCGCCGTCGGCATCGCCGCGCTCAAGGTGGGCAAGGCGGCCGAGCCGTTCCTGGCCCTGAATGCGTCCGCCCTCGCCGTCATCCAGAAGGTGCTCTGGTGGATCATCCGGATCGCGCCGCTGGGCACTGTGGGCCTGATCGGCAACGCCGTGGCCGTCTACGGCTGGGACACCATCGGCTCGCTCGGCAAGTTCACCGTGGCGATCTACATCGGCCTGGCGCTTGTGCTGTTCGTGGTCTACCCCGTCCTGGTCCGCAGCCACGGGCTGTCCGTCAGGCAGTACTTCTCCGGCGTGTGGCCGGCCGTGCAGCTCGCCTTCGTCTCGCGCTCCTCGATCGGCACGCTGCCGCTGACCCAGCGCGTCACCGAGCGGAACCTGGGCGTCCCCCGCGCCTACGCCTCCTTCGCGGTGCCGCTCGGCGCGACCACCAAGATGGACGGCTGCGCGGCGATCTACCCGGCCGTGGCGGCGATCTTTGTGGCCCAGTTCTTTGGCATCCAGCTGGACTTCACCCAGTACCTGCTGATCGCGCTGGTGTCCGTCCTTGGCTCGGCCGCGACCGCCGGCACCACAGGCGCCGTTGTCATGCTGACGCTGACGCTGTCCACGCTGGGACTGCCGCTGGCCGGCGTCGGCCTCCTGCTGGCCATCGACCCGATCCTGGACATGGGCCGCACCGCCGTCAACGTGGCCGGGCAGGCCCTGATCCCCGCGATCGTGGCCAAGCGCCACGGCATCCTGGACGAAACCCTGTACAACGCGCCCCGGAACGGGGACCCGTTCAGCGACGACGCCGACACGACGGCCGTTGATCCGTCCGCTGCCGCTGCTCCCGCGGCTGGACGGGATGAGCGCGAACTGGTGGACGCGAGGGCGTAAGTACCGAACCCGCGTCTAGTACCGGCGTTTACAGGAGAAGTCCCCGGGAACCCCCGGGGACTTCTCTGGCTTAACCGAATTCTCTAGCCGCCGGCCCGAATCCATCGGCCCAAATTCACAGGGGCCTAGCGGGCGCCGATCACACCCTTTTCGGCGGCCTTGGTGACGGCATCCGCTTCTGCCTGGGTCAGGGTGCCGTCCTTGACGGCCTGGTCCAGCCGGGGCTTCAGTGCTGCGGCGTGTTTGGCCTGCTCGGCGGTGCGCAGATCCGCCAGGGCGGCGGTCACCTTGGCCTCATCGATGCCGAGCGATTTCGCCAGGGAGGCGGCCAGGGCCTTCTCCATCGCGGCACGGTCCGGTTTCTGCCCTGCGCCAGGTGGGGTGGCCGGCGGGGTGGCGGGCTTGTTGGCGTCGCGGAAGGCCTTTAGGGCGTCGGTGACCTTGGCCTCGTCGACGCCCAGCTTGGCCGCGAGTTCCTTGGCGCGGGCGCCGAACTCCGCACCGCCGTGGCCGTGGCCGTGGCGTCCGCCGCGCATGCCGTAGCCGTCGGCGGGGTTGTTCCCGGGGGCGCTCGAGCTGGGGGTCGGGGTGGGAGTCGGCGTCGTGGTGGCGGAGGCCATCCCGGCGACTCCGAGCCCGGCGCCCAGCGCCACGGCCGCCGCCCCGAGGCCGAGCGCGATTTTGGTTGTGCGTGACATCTGCTGTCTCCTGGATCTGCCGAATGGTGACGGCGTTTGAAGCTGATCGTGCTTCCGGGGAAGTCTGCTCCTCGAGCACCTCCAGTCTGCACCAGCCCCAGCAGAGATAGCTGTTTCCCAGCTTTCGCTTTCCTGTGAATCCGGCAGGACTACTGTGCCGCCTCACCCGCCGCGCGGGCGGCAAAAGTGGATAGGCTCTGGGCATGCTGATCGTGACATCGAACGACATTCCGGGCCACCGGATCGACGCCGTCTTTGGCGAGGTCATGGGCCTGACCGTCCGCTCCCGGGACATCACCGCCCAGGTCATGGCAGGCTTCCGTTCCCTGGGCGGCGGTGAAGTGCTGGAAATGACGCGGGCCCTCTACGACAGCCGGCAGGATGTCATGGCCCGGATGGTGGCCGAGGCCGAACAGCGCGGCGCCAACGCCATCATCGCCATGCGCTTCGACACTTCGGCGATCGGACAGAATTGGACGGAAATCTGCGCTTACGGCACGGCCGTCTTTGCCATTCCCCTGTCTAAAGACGAGCCCGGAGCCACCGGCCAATCGATCTACCTGACCAATTCCGGCGGCACGGCGTCCCAGCTCAAGCCCTGATTACCGGCTGACCGGACTCCCTGGAAATACTTGCGCACAGTGCAAACATGCACGTAGTGTAAGCGCGTGCCCTCCTCACCACCTCCTTCCGCCGCCCAAGCTGCCCCTTCTGGCATGCCCGGCGGATCCGCCGCCGCACCAGGCGCCGCACCGACGTCGCGCCGCGAACTGAGCCGTCGCGAACTGAACAAGGCGGCCACCCGGCAGGCCATCACGGACGCCGCCATGGACCTGCTCCGCGCGCGGGGTCCCGGAAACTTCACGGTGGAGGACATCGCCGAGGCAGCCGGCATATCCCGCCGCACGTTTTTCAACTACTTCGCCAGCACCGAGGTGGTCATTGCCTCGGTCACCCACGGATTCCTGGACAAGGCGCTCCAGCAGTTCCGGCTCCGCCCGGCCGGCGAGCCCATCTTGGAATCCGCGCGGGCGGCCCTGGTAGAACTGGCCGATCCCATGACAGTGGCTCCCATGGCCGAGCTGTACAGCATGGGCCAGGCGAATCCCATGCTCAGCCGTTCTGAACTGGAAGCCTGGGACCATTGCACCGCCCAGATCATCGACGCCGCCCGTGAGCGCTTCGCCCGGGTCTCCGGCGTCGAGATCGACGAACTGTACCTCCGCGCCCTCGCGGGCTCCATCATCTCCTGCGGTAAGGCCGCCATGGATGTCTGGTTCGCCCGGTGCGGCGGCGACCTCAGTCCGGCCTCCCTGTCCATCCTGCGCCAGCTCCTCATCGATTCCATGAGCCTCCTCGGCTCCGGTTTCGCTTCCCACTCCCCCACCACCCCTTCCCCAGATCGGCACTGACATGGCTCTATTGCTCTACCGTCTCGGCAAGTTCTCCTACCGCCACCGCTGGCTCGTCGTTTCCCTTTGGCTCGCCGTCCTGGTGGCCGTCGGCGGCGCAGCGGCGGCCTTCCACGGCACCATGTCCAACAACTTCCAGATCCCCGGCACTGAAACCCAGCAGATGGCGGACAAGCTGAAACGGGAACTGCCCAAGTCCTCCGGCGGCTCGGCCGGCATCGTGTTCGAGTCGACGGACGGCCAGTTCACCCAGGCCGGCAAGGACGCGGTCTCGGCTGCCCTGGCCAAGCTGAAAGCCCTTCCCGAGGTTCAGGGCACCGTGGACCCGTTCGCCACCCAGGCCCAGCTGGACAAAGCCGTCGCTGACCTTGCCGCCGGCGAGCAGAAGGCGTCGGCAGGCAAGGCGCGGCTGGACGCGTCGGCCACCCAGCTGGCCGCGGGCAAGTCCCAGCTGACTGCGGCAGAGCAGCAGATGACCGCGGCCGGCATGTCCGCCGAGGCCATCGACGCCCAGCTCGGCCAGCAGAAGGCGGCCCTCGCCGCCGGCCAGGAAAAGTTCGACGCCGGGACCAAGGAACTCGAGGCCGGTGCGGCCAAGCTCGCCCTCGCCAAACGCCAGCTTGAGGTCTCGCAGGGCATGCGATTCGTTTCCGACGACGGCACGGCAGCGATCGCACAGGTCCAGTTCAAGACCTCGATCAACGGGCTGGCCCCCGCGGTGCGCCAACAGGTCCAGGACATCGCCCACGAAGTCTCTTCTGCCGGCGTGACCGCCCTGGCCAGCAAGGAAATCACCGAGGACGTCTCGGAGCTGTTCGGCATCTCCGAGATCCTCGGCATCGCCATCGCGGCCCTGGTGCTCATCGTCATGCTGGGAACGCTCATCGCCGCCGGGCTCCCCCTGCTGATGGCCCTGATAGGTGTGGCAGTGGGCGTCGGCGGCACCTTTGCCCTTAGCGGCGCCGTCGACATGAGTTCCATCTCCCCGATGCTGGCCCTCATGCTGGGACTCGCCGTCGGCATCGACTACTCGCTCTTCATCGTCAACCGGCACCGCGGCCAACTCCTGGCCGGCATGGACGGGGAGGAATCCGTGGCCCTCGCCACCGGCACGTCCGGCAACGCGGTGCTGTTCGCGGGCCTGACGGTCATCATCGCCCTCGCGGCCCTCGTCATTCCGGGACTCCCGTTCCTGGCCGTCATGGGCCTGTCCGCCGCCGCAACGGTGGCAGTCGCCGTCGTCGTCGCCCTGACCCTCACCCCGGCCGTGCTGTCCCTGATCGGTCCCAGGCTCATTTCCCGCCGCGCCTGGGCCAAGGCGGAGAAGCACAACGCCGCCCCGGGCCACGAGAGGGAGGACCGTGCCCGCGACGAACGCCGCAGCACCCGCGGCTGGGGCGGCCTCGTCACCCGGCACCCCATCCTGGCGCTGCTGGCCGGTGTCCTGCTGCTGGGGATTGTGGCGCTGCCGGCCGGCCAGTTGCGGCTCGCGCTGCCCGACGGCGGGTCCGAGCCCGTCGAGTCGCAGGCGTTCAAGGCCTACGACGTCACCGGCCGAAGCTTTGGCGAAGGCATGACAGGCCCGATCGTGGTGGTGGGCGACTTCCCCTCCGGCCTGAGCGCGGAGGAAGCCACGGCTAAGCAGCTCGATGTCGCCGACATCCTCCGCGGTACGGCCAACGTCACCGCCGCCGTTCCGGTGGCCTTGAGCGAGGACCGCCGCACCGCGGTGTTCCAGGTCATTCCCAAGGAGGGCCCCGCCAGCGCCAGCACGGTCAAGGTGGTCTCCGAACTGCGCGCCGAAAAGGACCGCATCAAGGACTCCACCGGTGTCAGCATCGGCCTCACGGGCCAGACGGCCGGCAACGTCGACGTCTCCACGAAGCTCGGCGACGCGCTGCCCCCGTACCTGGGCATCGTGGTCGGGCTGTCGCTGATCCTGCTGCTGCTCGTGTTCCGCTCGATCGTGGTGCCGCTGCTGGCCACGGGCGGATTCCTGCTCTCGCTGGCGGCCGCCTTCGGTGCCGTCGTGGCGGTCTACCAGTGGGGCTGGCTCGGGAGCGTGTTCGGCGTTGAGAACCCGGGCGCCGTGCTGAGCTTCCTGCCGATCATCCTGATCGGCGTGCTGTTCGGCTTGGCCATGGACTATCAGGTGTTCATTACCTCCGGCATGCGCGAGTCATTCATGCACGGGGAATCGGCCAAGCATGCGGTCCGCACCGGCTTCAGCCACGCCGCATCCGTGGTCACCGCCGCCGCCATCATCATGGTCAGCGTCTTTGCCGGCTTCATCTTCTCGCACCTGAACATGGTCCGGCCGCTGGGCTTCGCGATGGCCTTCGGTGTCCTGGTGGACGCATTTGTGGTCCGCATGACGATCGTCCCTGCCGTGATGTACCTGCTCGGCGACAAGGCGTGGTGGCTGCCCCGCTGGCTGGACCGGATCCTGCCGGACGTCGACGTCGAGGGCGCCAAGCTCCGGCCCGCGGCATCGGCCACCTCAGCCGAGAGCGAGCCCGAGCCGGAGGGGGTCGGCGCGCGCTGACACTCACAGCCTGCCTGTGAGTCGCCCGAAAGCCCCCTGCTGAACCAACGCGGGGTCACTTAGCGCCCATTAATTCCCGGCAAAGTCATATGGTCGTAGCAACGCTCTGATTGATGGAGCGTTTTATGGTCAAGCTGTTTCCTCCGAATACCCGCACCGACTTCGTTGACATGGTGTGTGGCGGGATGTCGATACTCGCCGCGGCCCGGCGTGTCGGGGTCATGCA
>NZ_JBFTLG010000031.1:0-20793 GCF_056396305.1 Arthrobacter sp. 05T420
GCATGACCCCGACACGCCGGGCCGCGGCGAGTATCGACATCCCGCCACACACCATGTCAACGAAGTCGGTGCGGGTATTCGGAGGAAACAGCTTGACCATAAAACGCTCCATCAATCAGAGCGTTGCTACGACCATATGACTTTGCCCGTCCGGGATGGGCGCTAAGTGACCCCGCGTTGCTCTGTCGGCTGAGGCTAGACCTCGACGGCGGCGCCGCGGGAGATCTCCACCATGTCCTCGCGGGGCACCACCTTGATGCGCTCGCGCTGGACGGTGACGCCGTGCGACTCGCCGGCCGCTGTGGCCTTCTCGCCGAGGGCGCGCTCGTGCTCGTCCAAAGCCAGCCACCCTTCCCAGCTGGTGTACTCGACGCCGCGGCCGGCCAGGAGTTCCACGATCGCCTCGGGGGCGGGTGTGGCGGCCTGCGGCAGGTTTTCGCGGTCCTCGAGCAGGTAGGTCACGGTTTCGAGGGCGTCGCCCTTGGTGTGGCCGATCAGTCCCACCGGCCCGCGCTTGATCCAGCCGGTCGCGTAGATCCCCGGCACGTGGGTGCCGGCGGCATCCAGGACGCGGCCGCCGTCGTTCGGGACCACGCCCTTGCTGTGGTCGAACTCAATCTCGGGGAGGGCGGAACCAAAGTAGCCGATGGCGCGGTACACGGCCTGGACCGGGTAGTCGACAAACTCGCCGGTCCCGCGGGCGTTGCCGGTGCCGTCCAGTTCGGTGCGCTCGAACTTGATCCCGGCGACGCGGCCGGGTGTCTCGGCGCCGTCGTACACCTCCACCGGGCTGTGCAGGAAGTGCAGGTGCAGCCGGCGGGACGCGGTGAGCTCGGAGAGGTCCTCGGGCTGTTCGGCGATCCAGTTGGTGAGCGTGCCCACCATGGTCTTGGTTTGGTTGTTGCTCTGGATCTGCCGGTCGGACTCGGCGTCGAACTCGAAGTCCTCGGCGTAGAGGATGATGTCGACGTCCTTGGAGTGCGAGAGTTCGCGCAACTCCAAGGGCGTGAACTTGACCTGGGCCGGGCCGCGGCGGCCGAACACATGCACGTCCGTGACGGGTGAGGACTTCAGCCCGGCGTATACGTTGTCCGGGATCTCGGAGACCAGGAGGTCATCGGCATGCTTGGAGAGCATGCGGGCCACGTCCAGGGCCACGTTGCCGTTGCCGATCACGGCGATTTCCTTGGCCTCCAGCGGCCATTCGCGGGACACATCGGGGTGGCCGTCGTACCAGGACACGAAGTCGGCGCCGCCGTAGGAGCCCTCGAGCTCGATGCCGGGGATGTTGAGGTCCGCGTCCTTGATGGCGCCGGTGGCGAAAATGACGGCGTCGTAGTGAGTGCGGAGGTCATCGATGGACAGGTCCGTGCCGTAGTCCACGTTGCCGAAGAAGCGGATGTCGCCGCGGTCCAGGACCTTGTGCAGGGCGTTCACGATCCCCTTGATGCGGGGGTGGTCGGGGGCCACGCCGTAGCGGATCAAGCCGTAGGGTGCCGGGTAGCGGTCGAAGAGGTCGATGCTGACGGTGAGCTCGCCGCTCTTGACGGCCTCGCTCTTGGTCAGGATGTCCGCGGCGTAGACGCCGGCGGGACCGGAGCCGACGACGGCGACGCGCAGCGGGCGGGCGGCGGTTCCTACAGGGGTGTTCGTTGACACGGCTGTGTTCCTTTTTCTTCTGCATCCGTTGCTCCACAACCGCCCTTTTGAGGCTTGGTAACGGCAGTTATGGAGCAATCGACGGGCTTTACGGGGTCAGTACGCGGGTCTTGGTGATGCGCGGAGCGTTCGGGGTGGTGGTGCTGTAGTCCGCGGTCTTGAAGTGCGACGGCGCGAACGGGCTGACGCGGACCACGTCGCCGATCACGATCACGGCGGGGTTCGCGACGCCGGCGGCCTCCGCTTGGTCCGCGATGGTCCCGAGGGTTCCGATGGTCACCCGCTGGTTCGGCAGGTAGCCATTCTCTACGATGCCAACAGGCGTCCCCAGAGGCAAACCGGCGCGGGCCAGGGAGGCTGCGGAATCGCGCAGCTGGCCCACGCCCATGAGCAGGATCACAGTGTGGTCCGCGCGGGCGGGGACCTCGGAGAGTTCTTCGTGACCTGTGACCACGCTGAAGCCCTTGGCGAGCCCGCGGTGCGTGACCGGGATGCCGGCGGCGGCCGGGACGGAAATGGCCGACGTGACGCCGGGAACCACCTCCACCTGGACGCCGTGCTGCCGGCAGAATTCGGCTTCCTCGCCGCCGCGGCCCAGGACGTACGGGTCGCCGCCCTTGAGGCGAACCACGCGGTGGCCCTGCAGGGCTTCGTCGACCAGGATCCGGTTGATCTCGGCCTGCGGCACCGGATGGTGGCCGGGGGTCTTGCCGACCTCGATCACCCGGACGTCGGGGGCCAGTTCGGCCAGGAGGTCACGCGGGCCGAGCCGGTCCGCCACCACGACGTCGGCCTGGCCCAGGAGCCTACGGCCGCGGACGGTGATGAGTCCGGTGTCGCCGGGACCGCCGCCCACGAGGGCCACCGATCCGGCGGTTGCGCCTGAGCCGGAAACACGGTGCCGCCGCAGCGGCAGGTCCCCGGTGTCCAGGGCGGTGGCGACGGCGTCGCGCAGGGCCATGGCGCGGCGCGGATCGCCGCCCGCGTTGACGGCGATCTTGACGTCGTCAACCACGGCGACGGCGGGGGTCCAGGCGGCGGAGGCTTCGTGGTCGGAGGCGTTGACGCACCAGATGCGCTGCGCCTCGGCGTCGGCCGCGACCTGCGCGTCCACGGCGGCGTCGCCGGTGGCGGTCTGGACGAACCAGACGCCGTCGACGTCGGCGGCCCGGTACGGGCGGGGCTCCCAGTTCAGGAGGCCTGCGTCGGCAAGTTCAGTCAGCGCCGGGCAGGCGACCGGTGCCACGACGGTGACGCGGGCTCCGGCGTCGAGCAGCCCCTTTGTGCGCCGGGCGGCCACCGGTCCGCCGCCAACCACCAGCACGGAACGGCCGAGGAGGCGCAGCGCCATGGGGTAAATGTCCTGAATTGCCATGCATCGACGATAGGGCGGCGTCACAGAGCGGAACAACGGTGCGGAAACACCAGTTCACGCAAGGTAACGCCGCGTCACATTACTCGCGGGCTTATATGGGCAGGCTGGGAGCGGCCCGGCGGCACGTTGACGGGCACAGCAGTCATCTCGGGCCAGAATGACGGCGTGGCCGTGTCAATGTGCCCCCGCCCCGCAGGAGCGCAGGCCCCGGCCTACTTCACGGCGATGAGTTCAATCGGGCGGATGTCCGGATCCTTGGCGAGCAGGGTGGGACCGTGTTCGCCGAGGGCGGCGGGGATGGCCCCGTTGAGGTGGGCCTGCCGGTCCTCCTCGGTATCGAAGGTGTCGAAGATGCCGAAGGTGTTCTCGTTGACCCGGAAGGCGTACCAGGTACGCGTCCCGGGCTCGTTGAGCACGATCTCGCGGCCTCCGTTGAGGAAGTCCCAAACTTCCTGTTCCTTCCCGGGCTTGGCCTCGACCAGTGCCAGCAAGCCAAATTTCGGTGCCACGGCTACCTCCTGAATAGTTGTGGATTCAGTCTTGGAATGGGCCGGAACCCGGCCTATAGCCGTGAGTTTAGGCCCGTGCCTGTACGCCGACAAGGAGTCGCAACAAGAACAACGCGGGGTCACTTACGGCCCATAAACCCGAGGGTTATGGGCCGTAAGTGACCCCGCGTTGCTTGGAGGGGTGCGGCCGCGGAGGTGCGGTTGGTCGGGCGGAGTTGAGGCTAGCGGGTGCTGCCGGCCAGGAGGCCCCGGCGGCGGAGCAGCCGCTTTTCAATCGGCGCGAACACGAGCAGTTCGATCAGGATGCCGACGGCGAGGATCAGCAGGATGGCGGACATGACGATGGTCATGTCCGACAGGACGCGGCCCTGGTCCAGCAGGGAGCCCAGGCCAAAGCCGATGGTGCCGCCCACCGCGATGATTTCCGCTGCCATAAGGGAGCGCCAGGAGAACGCCCATCCCTGTTTGAGGCCTCCGAGGTACCCGGGCAGGGCCGCAGGCAGGATGATCTTCAGGGCCAGCTGGAGGCGGGACGCACCCAGGACCTTTCCGACGCTGCGGTACTGCGGCGGAATCTGGTCCACACCTGAGATCAGGCCGTTGATAATCGAGGGAATCGCACCCATGAAGACCACGAAATACACAGTGGCGTCTGTGATGCCGAACCAGAGGATGGCCGCCGGCACCCAGGCCACGGATGGCAGGACCTGCAGCCCGGAGATCAACGGGCCGAACGCGCGGCGCAGCGGTGCCACCTGGGCGAGCAGGAGCCCCACCGGTGTCGCGATGACCACGCTGATCAGGAAGCCAACGACGCCGCGCTGCAGCGAGGTCCAGACAGACTCCTGCAGCTTGCCCTCGCTCCACAGGGTTCCGATCTGGCCCACGACATCCAGCGGGCCGGGCACGACGTCGCGCCGCTTGAAACCGAGGGACACGTACAACTGCCAGAGGATGACCAGCACCGCGAGCGCGGCCACAGGCAGCAGGATCCGGCTCCAGTCGATGCGGACCTTGCGGATGGAGTCGGACTGCAGGGAATCGAGGCCCGCTTCGAGCTCGCGCAGGTCTTCCTGGCCGCTGGAGGAACGGGTCAGGGCCGCGTGGACCTTGCGGGTCTCGGCGGGGGCTTCCGCCACGGGAAGTTGGTTACTTGGCATGGCGGCGGATCTCCTCGCGTAGCCGGGCGGTGATTTCGCCGGTGAGCTGGCCGGCCAGGCCAGCGTCGGTGCGGTGTTCTTCGCTGACGTGCCATTCCCGCACAACGCGGCCAGGCCGGGAGGAAAGCAGCAGCACGCGCTGGCCAAGCCGGACGGCCTCGCGAACGTTGTGCGTGACGAAGACGATCGTCCGGCCGGTTTCCTTCCAGATGCGTTCGAGCTCGTCATGGAGCAGGTCCCGGGTAATCGCATCCAGGGCCGCGAAGGGCTCGTCCATGAGGAGCAGCTGGCGGTCCTGGGCCAGGGACCGGGCCAGGGACACACGCTGGCGCATCCCGCCGGAGAGCTCGTGGGGCCGTTTTTCCCCCGCCCCGCCCAGGTGCACCAGGTCCAGCAGCTCCCCCGCCCGGATCCTGCGGTCTGCTTTGCCCACGCCGCGCAGCTTCAGGGCCAGCTCGATGTTCTCCCGCGCGTTCAGCCACGGAAACAGTGCCGCGTCCTGGAACATGAAGGCGGCGCCGTCGCTGGGCACTTCGAGGGCGCCCGACGTCGGGGCCTCCAGTCCGGCCATGATGTTGAGGAGGGTGGACTTGCCGCAGCCGGACGCACCGAGCAGGGCGACGAACTCGCCCTGCTCGATGACGGCGTTGACGTCGTCCAGTACCGGGGCGTCGTCGCCGAAGCGCTTGCCCAGGTTTTCCAGTACGACTGGCATGGTCTGGTCCTTACTGTTGTGGCTGATGGCTGGAGGCCCGGGGGCTACTCCTTGCCGAGTCCTTCGGCGGAGATCTTCTTGCCGGCCGCAGTCTCGCCGAGGACACTGTTGAGCGCTGTGAGGTCGAAGATGCCATTGATGTCGGCCTGCTTGGTGGTGCCGGCGTCGACGCCGTCCTGGAGCAGCTTCTTGTACGTCCCCGCGAGCGGGTCCGTGGTGAAGACGATGTTCTTCAGGGACCGGTCGATCACGTCGGCCGGCAACGCCTTGCCTGCGGCTGCCTTGAGTGCGCCGTTGAGGACGGTGGCTTTCTCGGCGGCGGGCGCCGCGTTGAGCCAGTCCACGGATTCGACATGGCCCTTGAGGAGCGCCTGCACGGTGGCAGGGTGCTCGGCCGCGAACTTCTTGTTGACGATCAGGACGGTAGTGACGAACTCGCCCTTCTCCCACAGGTCCTTCTCATCGACCAGGACCTTCGCGCCGGCCTGGAGCACCAGTCGGGAGGCCCAGGGCTCCGGCAGCCACGCGCCGTCGAGCTTGCCGTCCTGGAACAGCTTGAGGGTCTGGGCGTTCTCGGTCGGGTTGATCGCGACGTCGCCGCTGCCGTCCGTGGAGGTCTTGAACCCCTGCTTGCCGAGCCAGGCCCGGAGTGCCACGTCCTGGGTGCCGCCGAGCTGCGGCGACGCGAGCGTCTTGCCCTTGAGGTCGGCAGCCGAGTTGATACCGGGCTTGACCACCAGCTGCGCGCCGCCAGAGGTTGCTCCGGCGATGATGCTGATGGATTGGCCGTTGCTCTTGACATAGGAGTTGATGGCCGGGTTGGGGCCGATGTACGTGGCGTCAATGGCGCCGGCGTTGAGGGCCTCGATCGCGGCCGGGCCGGCGTTGAAGACCTGTGTGCTGAGTTTGGTCTGGCCGAGTTCCTTGGCGATGAACCCCTTGTTGACGCCCACCAGGGCCGGGGCGTGGGTGACGTTGCCAAAGTAGCCGAGCCGGAGTTCCGTGGCCGGGCCCTGATCCGCCGAGGCCGCTGCCGGGGCGGTTTCCTGGCTGCGGGACAGCGAGGATGCCACGGCTGCGCCGGCGCCGATCAGGAGCACCAGCCCCGCGACGAGGGCGATTTCCAGGGTGCGCTTGCGTTTGGGTTTGCCGGTCTCGCCAGCGACGATCCGGGTGGTGCCTGGCTGCGTGCCGGGCTCGGGGTTTTCGGGGGTGCGTGACATGGGTGAAGTCCTGTTCTGGGGTGTGCGGAAGGGCCGGGCGGGGTGGTCAGCGCCGGCGACATCGCCCCTGGAAGCCCCTGCGGGGGAGGCCGGGAAACCGTTCCGTTGTCTTCATTCATTCACCATAGGGAGTGTCATATTGGCGGTTCAATGGTCCGGAAACCCGGGGTCACGCGGGTTCACGCAGCGTCATATTCGGCGCCGGACAGCCGGGACCGCCATCCGGGATCTTGAGCTCATCAATTGCCTTTGACGTTGACGAGCTGCCGCAGCTCTCCTCGCGATTCAGCAGTGCGAAGTGCTGGGCCCAGTGAAGTTCCCTGATGTAGGGCTGGAATTCGGGAGTGCCCTCCTCGAGGTAGGCCAGGGCAGGATTTGGCAGGACGGCGGTCCTCATCCGGTCCCCGCTCCGGGCCCGGGCGATGTGCCGTTGCGCGATGTTGTTGCCCACGCCGCGGGAGCCTGAGCGCAGGAACAGCCACACGGCGTCCGTCTCGTCCGCGCACACCTCGATGAAATGGTTGCCCGATCCCAGCGATCCCAGCTGCAGCTTCCAGTTGGCGGCGTACTGCGTTCGGACGGCAATCATGCCGCAGCCGATGTCGACGCCCACGGCGGCCGGGATAACAGCACCCAGGGTGGGTATGACGGATCCCACTGTGGCGCCGAGGCCAAGGTGGGCGTCCGGCGGCCAAGGCGGCGAGTACGCGGGAAACGCACGGGGTCGCCGGAACATTCCGGCGACCCCGGCGCGTTTCCGGCGACTCGCGAGCAGACGGGGGCCTTCAGTAAGTTCAAGCAGACCTAGATCGAGTAACGCTCGTCCTCGTGGTCGCCGGGGTGGTCGTTGACCAGGCCCGCGGCGAGGGTGTTGCCGTCGAGCGGGTCGATCACCAGGAACGCCCCGGTGCGGCGGTGGTGCAGGTAGTTCTCCAGCGGCAGCGGGGCAGCGAGACGAAGCTGCGCGTGTCCGATGTCGTTGAGTTCCAGGGTGGACGTCGGCTCCAACTGGAAGCTGGCGAGGTCCAGCTTGCCCGTCACATTCCGGACCAGGGCCTGGACCGTGCGGGTGCCGTGCTTGACCAGGACCTTGGCGCCCTCCCGGAGCGGTTTGGGCGAGAGCCAGCAGAGCGCGGCGTAGAGGTCTGCCGAAGCTTCGCGCACCGTCCCGGCGGCCGCGATCGTGTCGCCGCGGGCGACGTCGAACTCATCTGCCAGGCGGAGGGCCACGGACTGCGGCGCTGCCGCCTCGACGAGCTCGCGCCCAGCGAAGTCGATCCCGGTGACCGTCGTGGTGCGCGGGTCCTGGCCCGGGGTCAGGATGCTGACCTGGTCCCCCACCTTGACCGCGCCTTCAGTGATCTGGCCGGCGTAGGCACGGTAGTCGCGGTACGCCTCGGGATCGAGCCCGCCGGCGATGGCATCCGGAGCCAGCGCGCCCTGCGGCCGGACCACCAGCTGGACCGGGAAACGGAAGCTCTCCAGATGGCTTTCGAGTTCGTCCGCGGCTGGCAGGGTCTCGAGGACTTCCAGCAGCGCCGGGCCGTCGTACCAGGGAGTGCGCTCCGAGGGGTCCACCACGTTGTCGCCGTCGAGGGCGGACACCGGGATGACGAAAAGATCCGCGACGCCGATAGTATCTGATTCCTGGCGACCGAGCCCCAGCTCGCGCCCGACCTGCTGGACGTCCGCCTCGATCTCCCTGAACACATCCTCGCTGAAGTCCACGAGGTCGATCTTGTTCACGGCCACGATCACGTGCGCCACCCGCAGCAGCTGCAGCACGGACAGGTGCCGTCGGGTCTGCTCCAGGACACCCTTGCGGGCGTCGATGAGCACGACGACGGCGTCCGCGGTGGACGCGCCGGTCACCGTGTTCTTGGTGTACTGCACATGGCCGGGGCAGTCCGCGAGGATGAAGCTGCGGCGGTCCGTGGCGAAGTAGCGGTAGGCGACGTCGATGGTGATGCCCTGCTCGCGCTCCGCCCGCAGCCCGTCGGTCAGCAGGGCGAGGTCGATCGCTTGTGTGCCGGTGGCCCCTTCGCCGCCGAACCCGCGGTCCGCGGAGGTGCGGGCGACGGCGTCGAGCTGGTCGGCGAGGATCGCCTTCGAGTCGTGCAGGAGGCGGCCCACCAGCGTGGACTTGCCGTCATCGACAGAGCCTGCGGTGGCGAATCGGAACAGCGTGGTGGGCAGCGCCGCGGCAACGAGGTCCGCGCCCGGGAGAAACGTTTCCGTGCTCATTAGAAATAGCCGTCCTTCTTGCGGTCTTCCATGGCGGCCTCGGAGATGCGGTCATCGGCCCGGGTGGCGCCACGTTCAGTGATGGTCGAGGCGGCAACCTCAATGACGACGTCGCGCACGGTGGCGGCGTCCGATTCCACGGCGCCGGTGCAGGACATGTCGCCGACGGTCCGGTAGCGGACCGTCTTGGTGATGACTTGCTCGTGTTCGCGCGGCTGGGAGACCTCACCGACGGCGCGCCACATGCCGTCGCGGGCAAAGACTTCGCGGTCGTGGGCGTAGTACAGGCCCGGCAGCCCGATGTTCTCGCGCTCGATGTAGCGCCACACATCCAGTTCGGTCCAGTTGCTGATCGGGAACGCGCGGACGTGCTGGCCCACCGTGTGCCGGCCGTTGTACAGGTTCCACAGCTCGGGGCGCTGGTTGCGGGGGTCCCACTGGCCGAACTCGTCGCGCAGGCTCAGGATCCGTTCCTTGGCCCGGGCCTTGTCCTCGTCCCGGCGGCCGCCGCCGAAGACGGCGTCGAACTTGTTCCGCTGGATCGCGTCCAGCAGCGGGACGGTCTGCAGCGGGTTGCGGGTGCCGTCGGCACGCTCGGCCAGCTCGCCGGAGTCAATGAACTCCTGGACGGAGCCGACAACGAGCTTCAAGCCCAGCCGTTCCACGGTCCGGTCACGGAACTCGATGACCTCGGGAAAGTTGTGCCCGGTGTCCACGTGCAGCACCGGGAAGGGCACCTTGCCGGGCCAGAAGGCCTTGGTGGCCAGGTGCAGCATCACCACGGAATCCTTGCCGCCGGAGAACAGCAGCGCAGGCTTCTCGAACTCGGCGACCACCTCGCGGATGATGTGAATGGCCTCGGACTCGAGTGTGTCCAAGCTGGAGAGGCGTGTTAAAACGGGAGCGTCGGTCACCTGCGTTGGCTCCTCAGTCAGGAAAGTGCTCATACGTGTAGTCCGCATTCTGTCTTGTCGGTTCCTGCCCAGCGTCCGGCGCGGGGGTCGTCGCCGGGCGCCACCTTGCGGGTGCAGGGCTGGCAGCCAATGGACGGGTAGCCCTGTGAAAGCAGCGGGTTGACGGGAAGAAGGTTGTCGATCGAGTACTGCACCAGCTGGTCGAAGGTCCAGGCCGCCACCGGGTTGACCTTGACCAGGCCGTTGGCCTCGTCCCAGGTGACCAGCGGCGTGTTGGTGCGGGTGGGGGCCTCGTCGCGGCGGACTCCGGTGAACCAGAGCTCGTAGCCGGCGAGGGTGCGCCGCAGCGGCGCCACCTTGCGCAGGGCGCAGCACTGCGCGGGGTCCCGGGCAAAGAGGTCCTTGCCCAGGAGCCGGTCCTGCTGCTCCACGGTGTTCTCCGGCAGCACGTCGACGACGTTGACGCGCAGATTCGCCGCCACCTCGTCCCGCGTCGCGTGCGTCTCCGGGAAGTGGTAGCCGGTCTCCAGGAACAGGACGTCGACGCCGGGAAGCTGGTCCGCCACCAGCGCCGGCAGCACCGCGTCGGCCATGGAGCAGGCCACGGCCACGGCGGGCAGCTCGAAATTGCGGGCCACCCAGGCGATGACGTCGCGGGCCGGGGCGTCCCAGCCGAGCTCGGCGGCGCCGGCCTCGGCGAGGGCCTTGAGCTCGTCGTGGGTGCGGAGCGTGGGCGTGCCCGCGGCGGCCAGGTCGGCCACCTCCTGGGGCGCTGCTTCCGCAAC
The DNA here is from genome assembly GCF_056396305.1 of Arthrobacter sp. 05T420. Taxonomy (NCBI): domain Bacteria; kingdom Bacillati; phylum Actinomycetota; class Actinomycetes; order Micrococcales; family Micrococcaceae; genus Arthrobacter; species Arthrobacter sp. 05T420. The sequence continues at coordinate 10,585 of NZ_JBFTLG010000031.1, forward strand.
GACGGGATCGACTCCCAGGGCGTGCTTGCTCACTGGAGATCTCCCTCGTCCGCGGCGAACGCCCACTCGGCGAAGCTTTGGCCCTCGGAGCGGTCCGCGACGAACTTCCGGACCACGCGTTCGACGTAATCGGGCAGCTGTTCTGCCGTGACCTTGAGGCCGCGGACCGTGCGGCCGAGGCCTGCCTCCTCGCGGCTGTCGGAGGCGAGCCCGCCGCCGAGGTGGACCTGGAAACCCGGGGTGGGGTCGCCGTCGGGCGTTGGCAGCATCATGCCCTTGAGGCCGATGTCCGCCGTCTGGATCCGGGCGCAGGAGTTGGGGCAGCCGTTGATGTGCAGCGACAGCGCCTGGGGCAGCTGCTTGCTCTCGGCGAGGTCGGCCAGGCGGCGCTCCAGCTCGGCAACCGCCGTCGCCGCTGTAACCTTCGTTTCCACGATGGCGAGCTTGCAGAACTCGATGCCGGTGCAGGCGATGGTGCCGCGCCGGAACACGGACGGGCCGGCGGACAGGCCCAGCGCGTCGAGCTCGGCCACGAGGGGGTCCACCTCGTCCTTGGGCACGTCGAGGACCACGAGCTTCTGGTGCGGGGTGGTGCGCAGGCGCCGTGAGCCGCGGGCTTCCAGGGTGTCCGCGAGCCGGACCAGCTGGCCGCCGGAGAGCCGGCCGGCCAGCGGGGTGGCGCCGATGAAGAACTTGCCGTCCTTTTGTTCGTGCACGCCGATGTGGTCGCCGGGCGTGGATGGCTTGGGCGCGGCGGGGCCGTCGTCGAGTTTGTAGCCGAGGTATTCGTCCTCCAGGACCTGGCGGAACTTCACCGGTCCCCAGTCGGCCAGCAGGAACTTCAGCCGGGCCTTGGTGCGCATGCGCCGGTAGCCGTAATCGCGGAAGATGCTGGTGACACCGAGCCACACGTCGGCCGCCTGGTCCGGGCGGACGAAGGCCCCAAGGCGCTTGCCCAGCATGGGGTTGGTGGAGAGCGCGCCGCCTACCCAGAGGTCGTAGCCGATGCCGAGCTCGGGGTGGACCAGGCCCACCAGGGCGACGTCGTTGATCTCATGCACCACGTCCTGGCTGGGGTGGCCGGTGATGGCGGTCTTGAACTTGCGCGGCAGGTTGGCCAGCTCCGGGTCGCCGATGAACCGTTCGGCGAGTTCCTGGATCAACGGCGTGGGATCGATGATCTCGTCCTTGGCAATGCCCGCAACCGGGGAACCGAGGATCACGCGCGGGACGTCGCCGCAGGCTTCCGTGGTGGACAGCCCCACGCCCTCGAGGCGGCGCCAGATCTCGGGCATGTCCTCCACCCGGATCCAGTGCAGCTGGATGTTCTGGCGGTCCGTGAGGTCGGCCGAGTCGCGGGCGAAGTCCACGGAGATCTGGCCGATGACGCGCAGCTGCTCGGTGGTGAGCGCACCGCCGTCGATCCTTACGCGGAGCATGAAGTATTTGTCTTCGAGTTCGTGCGGCTCAAGCGTGGCGGTCTTGCCGCCGTCGATCCCGGGTTTGCGCTGGGTGTACAGGCCCCACCAGCGGAAGCGGCCGTGCAGGTCGGTGCCGTCGATCGAGTCGAAGCCGTGCTTGGAATAGACGGACTCGATACGCTCGCGGACGTTGAGGCCGTTGTCTTCCTGTTTCCAGGTCTCGTTGGCGTTCAGCGGCGCGGTGCCGTCCACTTTCCACTGCCCGTGCGGCTTGGCGGCCGGGCGGGAGGGGCGTTTGGTGCGGCCGGCGGCAGCCTCGTCCGTGGACGCTCCGGCTAGAGCTGTATCAGTCATGCATCGACTGTAGGGGTGGCCGTAATCCCGTCACAAAGGTTCAGAAATGGGGAGTCACCTAGGGAAATAATTCGTCACGAACCGCCGGAAACCCTTGAAGTAGCCCTGCGGCTGTGCATCTGGACGGACCGATGCGGGGACCGTCAGGGCCGGGGTTGTGGGGCTGCGGCCAGCGCAGCGTCGTAGCGTTCCAAGGCAATTTCGGCGAGCACGGGCGAGGGCAGCAGGGGCGCCGTCACCAGGTCCGCGCCGGCCTTGGCCAACTGGTCATGGAAGAAGCCGGGCGCCAGAAGATAGGAGGCGATGACCACCCGTCCGCCCAAGTCCACGGCACCGGCCGACTCCCCCGCGCCGGCACCGCCGGCGGCCTCCTCGCGGAGCATGGCGACGGCGTCGGGAACCGATGGCTTGGCGGAGGCACCGTAGCCAGCCACGATCCGGTTGGAACGCAGCGCACGGAGCTGGTCCGCGAGTTCCTCGACATTCCGTGCCGCGCTGGGATCGGAGGAACCGGCCGCGGCGAGGATCACGGCGTCGTTGTCCGTCACCCCGGCCTCGCGCAACCGCTGGTCCAGCAGCGCCGCGAGGCGCGGATCCGGCCCCAGCGGCGCCGCGGCAAGAGTGTCCGGCCGGCTCTTCACCGCCCGGGCGATGTCCACCTTGACGTGGTACCCCACGCTCAGCAGCAGCGGCACCACGACGGCCGTTTCCCCCTCCGGAAGGGCCGCCACGACGGCCGGCAAGTCCGGGTCCTGCACATCGACGTAGGCCTCGCGGACGTCCAGCCCGGGACGGAGCCCGGCGATGCCGTCCCGGAGCGCGTTGACCTCCGCGGCTCCCTGCGGGCTCGACGTTCCGTGGGCGCAGGCGATCAGGATGGGGCTATTCATAGCCGTTAGCGTAACCTTGGAGCCGCCCTATCCGCCCCCCTTGTATCGACCGGGACGCATCATGACCTTCTACTTCAGTGTTGTCCTGGTCTGGCTTGACCTCGCCGGCGTCTTCTTCTTTGCGGTCTCCGGCTCGCTGCTCGCTGCGCGGAAGCAGTTCGACATCATCGGCTCGCTGCTCCTGGCCTCGGTGGTGAGCCTTGGCGGCGGTGTCATCCGCGACATCATCATCAACGCAGGCCCGCCCGCCGCGTTCACCAACCCGGCGTATCTGGCGCCGCCCCTGTTCGCCACGGTGCTGGTCTATTTCCTGTTCTCCAGCGTCCAGCGCTTCACGTCGCTGCTGGTCCTGTTCGACGCCGGCGGGCTGGCCCTGTTCTGCATCACCGGCACCCTGAAGGCCCTGGCCGCCGGGATGAATCCCGTGGCTGCCGTCCTGCTGGGTGTCACGACGGCGGTGGGCGGCGGCCTGCTGCGGGACATCACCGCCAACGAGGTACCGCAGCTTTTTGACCCCAAGGATCTGTACGCTCTGCCGGCGTTCGCCGGGGCAGTGTCAACCGTGGTCCTGTCCCTCACCGGAACCTTTACCGCGGTGAGCGCCTGCGCCGTTGCCGCGATCGTCTTCGCCTTCCGGGTCACGGCCTGGCGGCGCCACTGGTACGTTCCGCTGGCGGTGCGCGGCTGGCACCGGCTGGGCCTGGACCCGGCGGAAAACGACCATAGGGATTAGCTAGGATAAGACCATGACTGACATGTTCCTCGAGAAATTCCGCGCGCTTGTTCCGAAGTATCTCGAAGACGAATGGCAGGAAGAAGATGGCCTCCCGGCGGACGAGCTCGACGCCGCCCTGGCCGAACACCAGTTCCAGGTCCCGCTGGTCCTGCGCGAGTTCTACCTGGCCGTCGGCGGCTGCGAGGACATCATGGAGGCCTACCACTACTTCTGGGACCCCGAAGAGCTCGAAGTGGACGACGAAGGCTTCCTCATGTTCCTCGAGGACGAGGAAGAGCAGTTCACCTGGGGCTTCCGCGTCGGGGACCTCAGCATCCCGGATCCCATCGTGTACCGCCGGAACAACGCCCGCGGCCAGTGGAAGAGCGAGGAGGGGACCTTCTCCGAATTCGTCTTCGACATGTTCGAGTGGGCCTTCAACGACGAGGACGAAGACTAGGCCGCCGCAGCCTCAAGCTCCGGCCCTCCTCTCCTCACCGCCGGGTCTCCCCATGTTTGGCGTCCCTCACCGGAGTGTCCGGCGGAACCGCCGGTCATCTGCGGCGTCGGAAGTTCATACCTGGCGAAATTCAGCGGATGACGCGGCCGCGTAGCACGTGCCACACCTCATCGATGACCTTCTGCGGGTTGTAGACGACGTCGTGATACCCGTACCGGAGGACGGCGTAGCCGGCCAGGGTGCTGGCGTTGTTCCGCCTCCGGTCCTTCTTGACCTGCGTGCGCTCAAGATGGGTGCTCCCGTCGATCTCCACGATCAGGAATCCTTCAAGCAGGAAGTCCACGAAGCCGATCCCCGGAAGGTTTACTTGCGTCTGGGTGTAGATTCCCTGGCTTCTGAAGAGAAGCCTGGCAACGACCTCGATCGCCGAATCAGCGGTGCCGTCGACCAGGTCCAGGACTGCGCGGGCGGCCCCGTTCCGGTTTCCCGGCAGCCGCTGCCTGAGGTAATCAAGCGTGGTGCGGCCCTGCAGCAGGGCGCTTTCCACCATGACGGCGGCATCCACCGGGGGCAGGCAGCGCAGGGCATGGAGCAGGGTGTCCGTCAGGCTGGCCACGGGCTGCGGAAAATCCGGCGGAACCAGACTTGCGCGGTGGACGACAGCTCCGCGCGCTGATCCGTGTGCGCACAGCAGATGCAGCCGTTCAGGCTCATGGAGGCGCCATATGCCGTGGAACGGTGCGGCGGAGGCGCAGGTGAGCGTGCCGTTCGCGAGCACGGCCGCCACGAAGTCCGCCCGCGCCCCGGGCAGCGCCACCACCCCATGGCGGAGGCGCTGAATTTCCCCGGCAGCCACGGAAGTGCGGATTCCGTTCGACGTAAAACCGGCCTGCAGCAACGTGGCCGTGCGGGCCACCGAGCCGGCGTATCCCAGGTAACTCGCGAGGTCCATGGGCCAAGCACACTCGCGGAATGACACCCCGGGAAGCCACAACGTCGGCCATGTGGACAAGTCCGCACCACGCTCGCCGCTGGCTTTGTCCGGTTTTGAGGACGTCCGACGGCGTGTCCCGCCACCGGCCCGCGCGTCCTGCCGTTGCCCGGCCAAAGGTGGGGAAACTCAGCGCGACAAAGTTCGGCATTCGATCGAAATCTTGTGACAATAAATTTACAGAAAAGTCTAGACTCCATGACATAACTGTCATAAGCTCTTTCTTGGGTTCACCAAATGCCTCCGGTGGATCTGATGCGAACGGAGAAATGGCCCCGGTTCGGCACAACGGAAGACTCGAACGTTGTGAGGAACCGGGGCCATTCCGTTTAAGCAAGAGGCCGGATAAGCGGTACGCCCGGGAAGCTAGCTGCTGCGGTCCACTACCGCGTGGGCGAAGCTGGTCAGCGACGCCTTCACGACGCCTTCCGGCAGCGGGGCAAGGGCGGCAATGGCCTCATCGGCCCAGGCACGCGCCACCACCCAGGACTCTGCGGTGACGGGGTGATCCCGGAGGCCGGCCACAGCGGCGGCCAGGGCCTCGTCCGAACTGAGGTCGCCATCGATCAGCGTCAGCAGTTCGACGGCGGTCAGGTCCCCGTCGCGGGCGGCGTTGCGCAACAGCAGCACGGGCAGGGTGGGGACGCCTTCGCGCAGGTCGGTCCCCGGAGACTTGCCGGACTTGACCTTGATCCCGGTGACGTCGATGACGTCGTCGGCGAGCTGGAAGGCCACGCCCACCTTCTCGCCGTATTCGACCAGGAAGGGCTCGTAGGACTCGTCGGCACCGGAGAAGATCGCCCCGAGCTGGCCGGAGGCGGCCACCAGCGAGCCCGTCTTGTCCGCGATGACGGACAGGTAGTGCGCCAGGGGGTCCTCGTCCGGCCGCGGGCCCACGGTCTCGTGCAGCTGACCCAGGCAGAGCCGCTCAAAAGTGCGCGCCTGGATGCCCAGCGCGCGGGAGCCGAGCTCCGAGACCAGGATGGAGGCGCGCGCAAAGATGAGGTCGCCAGTCAGGACGGCCACTGAGTTGCCCCAGACCTCGTGGGCCGTCGGCGCCCCACGGCGGAACGGCGCGGAGTCCATGACGTCGTCGTGGTACAGGGTGGCGAGGTGCGTCAGTTCGACAACGACGGCGGCCTGCACCACAGCGGGCAGGGAGGCGTCGCCCAGGTGGGCGCACAACAGGGTCAGCAACGGCCGGATGCGCTTGCCGCCGGCTTCCACGAGGTGACGCGACGTTGCGTCAGCCAGGGGATCGGAATTGGCAATGGCCTCGCGCAGCTTCTTCTCGACGCGCGCCAGGTTGGTGGTGATCGCGGGGCCCAGCTCGGGGTCACCAGCAATCGCCGCGAAGCCTGCCGGCAGTTGGAGGCCGGTGGCGATCGCGGTGGTGTTGAGGTCGGGTTCAGAGCTCGGCAGGCCGTGTCCGGCGTGCGTCCAGCTTTGGTCTGCAGAGTTGGTCACGGGTTAACCCTAACTTTTGTTGCGGAAACCGCGGAGTTGGTGTCGGAGCGGGGAACACTGTCCGTGGCGGGTGCGGCCTGGTTCGATGAGGCCTGGTTCGATGTGGCCTGGTTCGATGTTCCCTGGTTCGATGTTGCCGGAACCAGCGATTCCAGGACCCGGATGACGCGGTCCTCGAAACCCTTGGCGGCAGGATCGGTGAGGTTGGCCAGCAGCCGCACCACGAAACGCATAAGCACGGGGACGGGCATACCGGTCCGGAGGGCCAGTTTCATGACGGCCGGCTTGCCGATCAGGGCGGCGAACGCACGGCCCAGCGTGAAGTGCGAGCCCCACTGCTGCCGCACGTAGCCGGCGTAGCGGGCAAGGTGCGCATCGGCGTCGGCCGCACTCCAGCCTGCCGACGCCGACCGGGCGGCGCCGTCGATGATGAATTCGGCCGCAAAGCGGGCGGACTCCATTGCGTAGGAGATGCCCTCGCCGTTGAACGGGGAGACCATCCCGCCGGCGTCACCGAGCAGCAGCAGGCCCGGAGAGTAGTGCGGGGTGCGGTTGAAGCCCATGGGCAGCGCGGCGCCGCGGATCTCGCCCACCTGGTTTTCCGGGGTGAAGCCCCAGTCGGCGGGCATGCCGGCGGTCCATTCGCGGAGCACCTGCTTGTAGTCCAGCTTGCCGAAGTCCTTCGAGGAGTTCAGGATGCCCAGGCCCACGTTGGAGGTTCCGTCGCCGACGCCAAAGACCCAGCCGTAGCCGGGCAGGAGTCTGCCGTCGCGGCCGGGAAGCTCCAGCCAGCCTTCCATCCAGTCGTCCTCGTGCCGCGGCGAGGTGAAGTAGGTGCGCACGGCCACGCCGAGCGGTCGGTCGTCGCGCTTGCGGATGCCCAGCGAGACGGCAGTGCGCGTCGAGTTGCCGTCCGCCGCGAGGACGACGTCGGCGGTGAAGTCGCGGGTTTCGCCGGTCTTGCGCCCGGAGTTGTCCAGCAGCGCGGCGCGGACGCCCGTCACCCGGCCGTCCTCGGAGTGCAGCGCCTCGGTGACGCTGTGGCGTTCGTGCACGACGGCGCCCGCGGACTGGGCGTGGCGGGCCAACTGTTCGTCGAAGCCGAGGCGGGTCCTGATCAACCCGTACTGCGGGAAGTCGGCGACCTCCGGCCAGGGCAGTTCGATCGTGCGGCCGCCGGCGATCAGGCGCAGGCCCTTGTTCCGCCGCCAGCCGTCGGTTTCGGGATGCGCAAGGCCCAGCTTCTGGATCTCGCGGACTGCGCGCGGAGTCAGGCCGTCGCCGCAGACCTTCTCGCGGGGAAAGCTGGTTTTTTCCAGCACCGTGACGTCAATGCCTGCTTTGGCAAGGTAGAAGGCGGCGGTGGATCCGGCCGGGCCGGCTCCGACGATCAGTACTTTCACGCGTGGCGGCTAACGCCCGGGCCGGGTGATGTTGCGGCGCAGCTTCGCCACCGGTCCGGTGTGGGCTGCCATTGCCGCAGCACCCGCGGCGGGGCCAGTCGAGGGGCCGGCCAGCGGTTTCTGGGCCCGGTGCACGGCGACAATGCCGCCACTGAGGTTGCGGTAGGTGACAGATTCCCAGCCAGCCTCCTGCAGCCATGCCGCCAGGTGGTCCTGGTCCGGCCAGGCGCGGATGGACTCGGCGAGGTACACGTAGGCGTCGGGGTTGGAGGAGACCTTGACGGCGATGGCCGGCAGGGCCCGCATGAGGTACTCGGTGTACATGGTGCGCCACAGCGGCACCACTGGCTGGGAGAATTCCGCGATGACCAGCCGGCCGCCGGGCTTGGTGACCCGGAGCATCTCGGCCAAGGCCTTCTTCGGCTCGTTGACGTTGCGCAGGCCGAAGGAGATCGTGCTGGCGTCAAAGGTGTCGTCAGCGAACGGCAGGCGGGTGGCATCCCCGGCGATGAAGTCAATGTCCGGGCGGCGGCGCTTGCCGACCTTGAGCATGCCGAGGGAGAAATCACAGGCGATGACGTTGATGCCGGCGTCGGCATACGGCTCGCTGGAAGTGCCGGTGCCGGCGGCGAGGTCCAGGACGCGCTGGCCGGACGATACACCCACGGCATCCACCACCACCTTGCGCCAACGCCGCGTCTGCCCCATCGACAAGACATCGTTGACGACGTCGTATTTGGGGGCGACGTCGTCAAACATCGTGGCTACTTCGTCCGGACGCTTATCCAAGGATGCTCGGTTCACCCTGCCATTGTCTCAAATGATCGGCTCCCCCACGAACGGAGCGCCGTTCAGCGCGGCTTTCACCTGCGGGAACGGCCGCTTCCGCCGCGTTCGGCCCCGGTCGGACCCTGTTTATCCACGGCACGGGCGATCCCGGGCTAGTGTTGTGCCATCATGACGAGCACGTTCCGCACCTTGACAGTCCCCCTCGATGCCGAAACTTTCCCCGGGGGCCTGCCGTCGTTTCTGGTCCGGGATGATGTCCTCTGCTGGACCCGCCGCGAGGCCGGGCTCGTGGGCTTCGGCGAGATCGCCCGGTTCACCGCCACCGGCCCCGAGCGGTTCCTGGAGGCGGACATCTGGTGGCGCCATCTGGTTCTGGAGGCCGACATCGAGGACGCGGTGGGCTGCCCCGGCACCGGCCCGGTGGCATTTGGCTCCTTCGCCTTCTCCAAAGTCTCCGCCCACGAGTCCCGGCTGCTGGTTCCCGAAATCGTCGTGGGGCTCCGCGACGGCCAGGCTTGGCTGACCCAGCTCACGCTCGACGACGGCGAACTCACCGAAGCAGGCGCCCGCGCCGCCCTGGACCGCTGGCTTGGCAGCGCTGGCGCCAATACCGGCGCCGGTGCCAATTCCGGCGCGTCCGCCACTACGGACAACGCAGTGGTGGACGACCCGGTGCCGGGGGGCGCGCCGGCCGGCGGCGCCGTCGTCGTACGTCCTTTGCCGCTGGCTGCAGGGGCAACGCTGCACACGGGCTCGCTCAGCGAGGAAGACTGGATGGCCGCCGTTGCCGCGGGCGTCGAGGAGATCCGGACCGGGGCCCTGGAGAAGCTGGTGCTGGCCCGCGACGTCGTGGCCACCGTCCCCACCGGCGTCAATGCCGCCCAGGTGCTCCGCGAGCTGTCGGCGCGGTACCGCGAATGCTGGACGTACGGGGTGGACGGGCTGGTGGGCGCCACGCCGGAAATGCTGATCCAGGTGGAGGGCCGCACCGCGCAGGCCCGTGTCCTGGCTGGCACGCTGGACCGCCGCGACGCCGACGGTATGGACGGCTCTCCGCTGGAATTCGCCGAACGTGTCCTTGCCGGCTCCGAGAAGCAGCGGCACGAACACGACATTGCGATCCAGTCCCTAACGACGCAGCTGGCCCCGTTTTCCGAGGCCATGAATGCGCACAGCGAGCCGTTCATCCTGGAACTGCCCAACGTGTGGCACCTGGCGTCGGATGTGAAGGCGGAGCTGGCCGAGGTGGAGGGCCATGTCCCCACCTGCCTGGCCCTGATCAACGCACTGCATCCCACCGCCGCCGTCTGCGGCACCCCCACCACCGTGGCGGGCGCCCTGATCCGCAAGCTCGAGCGCCTGGACCGCGGCCCGTACGCCGGTCCGGTCGGCTGGCTCGATGCGGCCGGCAACGGCGAGTGGGGCATCGCACTGCGCGGCGCCGTCATCGAATCCCCGCAGACGGTCCGGCTCTACGCGGGCTGCGGCGTGGTGGACGGGTCCGTCCCCGAGACGGAACTCGCCGAGACGTGGGCGAAGTTCCGTCCCATGCTGGAGTCGCTCGGCATCAACAGCTGATATGTAGGAGTTCTTTGTCAAGAGGGCAAGGGTGAGCGGTCCAAGGCTGGTTTGTCTTGGACCGCTCTTTTGTGTCCGTTCCCTGGCCTGATCTGGATGGCTGGCGCGTCGTGAACGACGGCGCTGTCAGACTGATATGCG
>NZ_JBFTLG010000032.1:0-19776 GCF_056396305.1 Arthrobacter sp. 05T420
CCGCCGAGCAGGCTGCTGCGGCTGATGGCGGCGCGTCGCCGTCGCGGGTCCTGACCGCTGCCGGGGAGGCCTGGAGCGAACGCGCCGGCGGCACCTCGGGCGCGCTCTGGGGCTCGGCGGTCATCGCCGCCGGCCTCGCTTTGGGCAACAGGGACAGCTACTCCGGCGAGGACGCAGCCGCCGCAGTCACGGCCTTCATTGACGCCATCACCGAACTCGGCAAGGCCGAATTGGGCGACAAGACCATGGTGGACGCGCTCCTGCCGTTCCGGGACGCCTTCCTCGCCGCCTTCGACGCCGGCACCTCCGTGGCTGCCTCGCTCGCCGCAGCCGCGGAAGCCGCGCAGACGGCCGCGGACCGGACGGCTGATCTCCGTCCGCTCAAGGGCCGCGCCCGTCCGCTGGCGGAAAAGAGTCTCGGCCACCCCGACCCCGGCGCGGTGTCCTTCGCCCTGATCGCCACGCGGATCGCCCGCCACCTCGCATCAGAGCGGACCGTGCCTGCACCGGCCGCACCCGACACGGCCTCAGGGGCCGGAAATGGAGCATAAAGGAAATGACTGACACCGAAGGTTTGCGCATTGTCATCGGCAACGACGAGGCCGGCGTCGAATACAAGAACGCCCTCAAGGCCCTGCTTGAAGCGGACCCCCGCGTGGCGTCCGTGGTGGACATCGGCGTCGGCGCCAATGACTCCACCGCCTATCCCCACCTCGCCGTCAACGCGGCAAGGAAAGTGGCCGACGGCGAAGCGGACCGGGCGCTGCTGATCTGCGGCACCGGCCTGGGAGTGGCCATCGCGGCCAACAAGGTCTCCGGCATCCGTGCCGTCACCGCGCACGACAGCTACTCCGTGGAACGGTCCGTCCTGAGCAACAACGCCCAGGTCCTCACCATGGGCCAGCGCGTCATCGGCCTGGAACTCGCCAAGAAGCTCGTAGGCGAATGGCTGAGCCACCGCTTCGACGAAAACTCCTCCTCCGCCGCCAAGGTGGACGCCATCCGTTCCTACGAATCCGACTACACGGAGGACGACTGAGCATGACCGAGACTTCGAACAGCTCACGACAGATCGCCGTCGTCGGCTCCGGTTACATGGGCGGCGGGATCGCCCAGGTCCTGGCCCTCGGCGGCGCCCGGGTTGCCCTCGCGGACGTGTCCGCCGAAGTGGCGCAGAAGAACTACGAGCGGCTCCTGGCCGAGTCCGACGAATTCGTGGCCGCGGGGCTCTTCCCCGCAGGCGCCACCAGGATATTGCAGGAAAACCTCTGGCCGGCCAAGGACATCGAGGAAGCCGTGGCCGACGCCGACTTCATCGAAGAAGCCGTCCCCGAGGTCATCGGGATCAAGCACCAGACCCTCGCCCGGATCAGCGCCGCCGCCCGCCCGGACGCCATCATCGGCTCCAACACCTCCACAATCTCCATCGCCGAGCTGTCCGGGCCGGTCACCCACCCGGAACGCTTCCTGGGCGTGCACTTCTCCAACCCCTCACCCTTCATCCCGGGCGTGGAAATCATCCCCCACGCCGGCACCTCCGCGGCCACCGTCGGCGCCGTCCGCGACCTCGTGCACGCGGCCAACAAACAGACCGCCGTGGTCAAGGACGTCACCGGCTTCGTGCTCAACCGGCTCCAGTACGCCCTCTTCCACGAGGCCGCCCAGCTGGTGGAACAGGACATCGCGACCGCTGAGGACATCGACACCCTGGTCCGCACCACCTTCGGCTTCCGGCTGCCGTTCTTCGGCCCCTTCGCGATCGCGGACATGGCCGGCCTGGACGTCTACAACTTCTGCTACAAGTCCCTGCAGACCGAATTCCCGGAACGCTTCGCCACCCCGAAGATCCTCACCGAACTCGTGGAGGCCGGAAAGCTGGGCACCAAGACCGGCGCCGGCTTCCTCAACGTCCCGGCCGAGCGCACACCGGAACTGATCGCCTACCGGAACAAGGCCTACGTCGCCATGCAGAAGCTCATCGACGAGCTCGGCCCCGCACCCATCAACTGAGTCCAACCGGGCACGTCTGCAGATACTAAGTTTGGTGACTATTGCCTCACCGAGTGGTAAACCTGAACTGTTCCGCTGAGGAACCCGGCGGGCTCGTTTCTGACAGCGAGGTGCATCATGACTTCCATGAATCCTGCTAATCAACTCGACGAGCTGGGCCAGCGCACTCTGCGCAGGGCACGCCGCCGCATCATGCCGCTGATCGTCGTGCTCTACTTCGTTGCATATCTGGACCGGAACAATGTCGGCTTCGCGAAGCTGACCATGAGCGAGGACATCGGCCTGAGCGCTTCGGCCTACGGTCTCGGCGCAGGCATCTTCTTCCTCGGGTACGCGCTGCTGGAAATACCGAGCAACGCCGGCATGTACAGGTTCGGCGCCCGCAAATGGATCGCCCGGATCCTCATCTCATGGGGCATTTTCGCCACGGCGATGTGCCTGGTGAACAGCGCGACCAGTTTCTACATCGTCCGGTTCCTGCTGGGCGCGGCCGAGGCAGGGTTCTTCCCGGCCATCCTGTTCTACCTGACGCTCTGGTTCCCTTCCGCACAGCGCGTAACGGTGCTCGGCATCTTCATCCTCGCCCAGCCGGTCTCCAACGCCCTTGGCGCCCCGGTGTCCGGCCTGCTGCTGCAGCTGGACGGCATCTGGGGCCTGCAGGGGTGGCAGTGGCTCTATATCATTGAGGGCATCCCGGCCATTATCCTCGGCATCCTGACTCCAATCCTCATGACGGACCGCCCGAGCCACGCGCGTTGGCTGGCCGACGACGAGCGCGAATGGCTCACCACAACAATGGACGACGAGCTTGCCCGGCACCAGAAGGGGCGCCCGCATCACTTCCTCGCCGGCCTCAAGGACCCGCGCACCATTGCCTACTCCGCGCTGTACTTCGGGCTGGTCTGCGGAATCTACGGCCTGGGGCTGTGGATGCCGACGATCGTTGCCGCACTGGGCGACTTCAGCACCACGCAGGTCGGCTTCATCGTCGCCATTCCCTACACGGTTGCGGCGGTTTTTGTGTACTTCTGGGGTAAGCGCTCGGACCGCACCGGTAACCGGGTCCTGCATGCGACCATCAGCATGATCATGGCGGCCATCGGCCTCCTGGCTGCCGGCTACCTCGTCGAGGTCAATGCCGTCCTGGCACTGTTGGCCCTGACGCTTGCTGCCATGGGGATTTACTCCGCCATTGCCCCCTTCCTGGCCATGCCGGCTACTGCCCTGGTCGGAGCTGCGGCGGCAGCCGGGCTGGCTATGGTGAATTCGCTCGGTAATCTGGGCGGGTTCGTGGCTCCCTTCGCCGTGGGGCTGTTCAATGACGCCACGGGAGACAACCGTTCCGGCCTCGTGTTCCTGTCAGCCTGCCTTGCCATCACGGCCGCCGCCACCTATCTCTACGCACGCAAGCGCCCGGAGGGGCACGTAAAGCCGGGTACGCCGGCCACGGTCGGTGAGGAAGCGGTAGCTTCCGACGACTTCGACACCAAGAACTGACCATCAGACGACGAGGGGCTGACCATGATCCAGCAAGCAGCGTTTCCGTCCGGCCGGACCGCGGTGCTGACCGGCGCCGCCTCTCCCCGCGGCATCGGACGGGCGACGGCGGAATTGCTCGCCAGCGGGGGCTGGGCAGTTGCGATTCTGGATATCGACGGCGACGCGGCGCGGAAGGCGGCGGCGGAAATCGCCGACGTCTATGGCGTCCCGGCAGTCGGTGTGGGCGCGGACGTGTCCGATCCGGCAGCCGTCAACGCCGCCATCGACGAGGTTGAGTCAACGCTGCCGCCGATCATTGGCCTGACCAACCTAGCAGGCATCAGCTCCCCCACGGAGTTCATGGACGAGACCCTCGAGGCCTGGGAGCGGGTGTTCAAGATCAACATGACTGGCACGTTCCTGGTCACGCAGCGGGTGCTTAGGGGCATGATCGAGCGGAAGCTGGGCAGGATCGTGAGCGTCTCCTCCATCTCGGCCCAGCGCGGTGGCGGCACCTACTCCAAGGTCGCTTACAGTGCTTCGAAGGCTGCCATCATCGGCTTCACCAGGGCCCTGGCCCGCGAAATGGGCCAGCATGGAATCACGGTCAACTGTGTGGCTCCGGGTCCGGTGGACACCGACATCATGGGCGGGACACTGACGGAAGAGCGGAAGGCCGCCATGTCAGCCGACATCCTGGTGGGCCGGGTGGGAACCGTGCGCGACATCGCCGCGCTGCTGGTGTTCCTGCTGGGCGAGGACGCCGGTTTCATCACGGGCGCGACGTATGACATCAACGGCGGACTGCAGATTTCCTGACCGCAGGGACGCGAAGGGCCGTATCACTCCCCCGAGTCGGCTGCAGCCCTAAACGGCAGCCATCACGGGCTCGCCGTTGAAGTATTCGAGCTGCCAGCCGTCGACGGCATGGTGGTGGGCCAGATTGAGCACGGCATTGTCGATGCGTTCCAGGGTTCGGCCGATCGCGCGGCTCAAGCTCACGCGCAGGAGCGTACCGTGGGCCACGGCCAGGACGCGACGTCCGTGGAACTCCTCGGCCAGCGCCTCCAGGGCGGCCAACCCGCGGCGGGCTGCCTCGTCCTCGCCTTCCGCGCCGCGAAAACCACCGGGGATGCGCAGCGCGTCCAGTTCAGGGCCGTCCTGCAGGCCCTCCGCGGGTCCGAAGCTGCGCTCGGCGAGCTCCGGCACGCGCCGGGCCACGCTGAGCCCCAGCCCGGCGGCAATGAGGTCGGCGGTTTCCGCCGCACGGCTCAGCGGCGAGGACACGATCGCGTCCCACTCGTAGCCGGACAGGGCGGCGACGGCGTCGCGCGCCTGGCCGCGGCCGACGTCGTTCAGCGGAATGTCGGTGGATCCCTGCAGCCGGCCCTCCGCGTTCCAGTCCGTCTGGCCGTGGCGGACAAGGGCGAACGTCGTAAAAGTCATGCCTTCCATTCTGCCCTGCGGGGGGACAGGCCCTGTCATCGGCGTGTCACCAGCAGGTCATCATGGTGGAGCTACCCGGCAGGGCCGGACTGCGTGGCGTAGGCGGTGGCCCGGTCGCGGACGTGGGCCACGTAGGAATCCGACTGGTTGTAGGAGTAGATGGCGTCCGTCCAGCCCGCGGCCGTGGAGAGATCACCGCCGTGGACGCATAGGTACGAGGCGGCACTTAGCGCGGCGTCGTCGATGTTGAACGGGTCGGCTTTTCCGTCACCGTTCCCGTCCCGCCCGGCAAACTGCCAGGTGGAGGGAATGAACTGCATGGGTCCGACGGCGTGGTCCCACCGGGCGTCGCCGTCCAGGGCGCCGGCGTCCGTGTCAGGAATCGCGGCAAATCCTTCGCCGTTGAGGCTCGGACCGACAAGTGGCCCACTCGCCTGGCCGGCGGCGGTCAGGCGTCCGCCGCCGTAGGTTCCGTGGCCGGATTCGACGAAGCCGACGGCTGCCACCGTATTCCAGCCGATGCCGCACGCCGGCGCGGACTCGTTGGCTGCACCGGCCGCAGCCACGTAGGCCTGGAGCGCACGGGCAGGGATCCCGGTCTTCGCGGCGGCATGGGTGAGCCACTGGGCGTCCGTGCTTCGGGTGATATTCACCGCAGAGGTGATCCCGGCGGAGAGCGTTTCGAGTTTCGCTTCCGCCCGGGGCGGTGGTGGCAGGACTGCGCTGGTCCCCGCGCCGGAGAATTGCGGCGCCCAAAACAAGAACCCGGTAATGACGCAAAACGCGAACAGGCCGAGCACTGCCAGGCGTTTCAGGTGGAGCATGGACTAGTTGGACCTGCCGCGGACGATGCCGATCCGCTGATCCGGAGCTGTGCGGAGAATCGCCCCAGTGCCGCACCCACGCGGTGCCATAGTCCTAGCCTTCGCAGTCGACGCAGTAGGTGTGGCCGTTCTTTTCGCGTGCCACTTGGGACCGGTGCCGGACCAGGAAGCAGGAATAGCAGGTGAATTCGTCCTGCGCCTGCGGGATGACCTGTACGACGAGTTCCTCGGCGACGAATTCACCGCCGGGTGTGATCGAATCGTCAAAGGCGTCAGTCTCATCCATCTCGCGGACAACGCTGCGGGCATCCGGGGCGTTGGCGGATTGCAGCGCCTGCAGGGAACTATCCTGCGACTCCTTGACGTCGGATCGGACTTCGTCGTAATCGGTTGCCACGGGGGTGACTCTCATTCCTATGTTTAGTTCTGACGGGAAGCCAACGTACACCATTACGCCCCTGTCTGCTTCATCCGAACAATGGGTGGCCCACAAAGGCGTTCCCGCTGTGACCACCGCCACCCCTTCCCGCGGCTTCTGGACCCAGGACGAGACCGGCACAAACCAGTCCGACGGTCCCGTTGTCGACATCGACAACCGCGTCACCCAGCCTTAAGAGCCGGTGCGCCCGGCCGCAACCGGCGCAGTGAGGCCCCGGACAGCCATTGCTGTCCGGGGCCTCACGTCAGATGGGGCGCCGCGTCCGCATCACCGGTCGGAGACCAGGAGCTCCCGTCTCTGCCCAGCGGGGTTCTCCACCAGTGTGGAGGCTGCCGGGCTGGAGACCGCAGGGTTGGAAGGGGCGGCCGCGGCGAAGGTGTTGGCCGGCCGGGGCAACCCGTAGTGCTCACGGAGGGTCCGGCCGGTGTATTCACGCCGGAAGAGTCCGCGGTCCCGCAGGATCGGGATGACGTGGTCCACAAACGCGTCAAGGCCGGACGGGAGCACGGGCGGCATGATGTTGAAGCCGTCCGCTGCCCCGGCCACGAACCATTCCTGGATGGCGTCGGCCACCTGCTCAGGGGTGCCGGAGAAGGTCCGGTGTCCGCGGCCACCCCCGAGCCGGCCGATGAGCTGGCGCACGGTCAGGCGTTCCCGCCGGGCGAGGTCCACGACCAACGTGTACCTGCTCTTGGCACCCTCGATCTCGTCCTCTGGGGGCAGGTCCTCCGGTAGCTCGGCATCGAGGGCCAGGGATTCCGGCGGGACCCTGAGCACGCCAGCGAGCTGCCGTCTGGCGTGCTCGGGGTGGATGAGCCCGTCGAGTTCCTTCTCCAGCCGCCGGGCTTCGGCCTCGGTGGACCCGATGAGCGGAACGATGCCGGGAAGGACCTTGATGGTCTCGGGATCCCGGCCGGCGGCGGCGGTCCGCCGTTTCAGGTCCGCATAGAAGCGCTGCGCGTCGGGCAGGGTTTGCTGGGCTGTGAAGACCGCTTCGGCGTAGCGGGCGGCGAAGTCCTTGCCGTCCTCCGAGGAACCGGCCTGGACAATCACCGGGTGCCCTTGGGCGGAGCGTGGCACATCCAGCGGGCCTTGGACGCTGAAATATGTGCCGGTGTGGTTGACGGGGTGGACGCGGGTGTTGTCTCCCCAGATCCCGGCGTCCTTGTCTCCGAGGGCGGCGTCGTCTTCCCAGCTGTCCCAGAGTTTCCGCGCGACGTCGAGGAATTCCGCGGCGCGCTCGTACCGCAGCGCGTGGGCCGGCTGGTCCCGCAGCGAGAAGTTCCTTGCGGCAGCGTCCCCCGCGGTGGTGACGACGTTCCACCCGGCCCGGCCGCCGCTGATATGGTCCACGGAGGCAAACCGCCGGGCGAGGTTATAGGGGTCGTTGTAGGTGGTGGACGCCGTCGCTATCAGCCCGATGCGTTCGGTGACGGCAGCGATGGCGGCAAGCAGGACGGTCGGCTCGAGCGTGCCGTAGGGGCGCTGGCCGACGTCGCCGTGCAGCACCGGCGAGTCCGCGAAGAAGATGGAGTCGAACGTGCCGCGTTCGGCGGTCCGGGCCAGCCGCTGGAAATGGGCCACCTCCGTCCCGGCGAAGCTGTCGCTTTCCGGCAGCCGCCAGGAGGCTTCGTGGTGGCCGGTGCTCATGAGGAACGCGTTCAGGTGCAGCTGCCGTGCGCCGCTCACAGCGGCGCTCCCGACAGATTTGCGCGGAGTTCGACCGTCTCGGAATAGACGGAGGAGTCGCCCTGGATGGAGGTGCTGCTGCGTCCATCGATACCCCGCGGAACATCGCCAGCCACCGTGACCCGGTTGAGCTGGCGGGGCTGGCCGTCAAAGTTGTCCGGGGCGTAATGCTGGGTGATGCGGTTGTCGAAGAGCACCAGCTGGTCCGGTTCCCAGTTGACGCGGACCACGTTCTCCGGGCGGGTGACATAGGCCTGAAGCAGCCGCAGAATGTCCTTCGATTCGGTGTTGGACAGTCCCACGATCCGCAGCCTTTGGGCGAAACCGCCGATGAAGAGTCCCCGTTCCCCGGTCAGTGGATGGACCCGGACCACGGGGTGGGCGGTCTCGAAGTGGATCCGGGTGAATTCCTTCCGAAGCTCATCGGCGTTGGCGTGCTCGAGGTTTTTCGGCACTGAGTAGTCGTAGTCATTGGTGTGGACGGCCCACAACGTGTCGGCGAAGTTTCGCAGTTCCTCCGGCAGGTCCTGGTAGGCACCTGCCGAGGAGGCGATCAGGGTTTCCCCGCCGTAGGCCGGCAGGGTGATGCTGCGCAGGGTGGAGGCCTGCGGCGGGTTCACCACGAACGTGACATCGGTGTGCCAGTTGTTGGCGCTGCCGTTTTCGCTGTCCACCGGCAGGACCGCCGGTTTTCCCTCAACGGAGGCCACCGTGGGGTGCGCCTGGGTGAGCGGGCCGAAGCGGCTGGCGAAGCGGACCTGGGCTTCGTCGTCGCGGACGTTGGCTTCCCGGAAGACCAGGGCCTTGTGGGTGTTCAGGGCCGCCCGGATCTGGGCGATGGTGGCGTCGCTGAGGTCGCTGCTGAGGTCCAGGCCGCGGATCTCGGCGCCGATGCGCGCGCTGAGTTTCCGGAATTCGAGGCGGGTTTCGGTAGCTGTCGACATGGTGTTTGTCTCCTTGATCTGTGGGGCGTGGCTAGTTTGGCCGGGGTTAGATCGACTGGGATCCGACGGCGGTCCGCCACCGGGAGAAGTGCCGCTCGACGGCGACCAGCAGGTAGTTCACCAGCAGGCCGAGCAGGGAAACGGTCAGGATCCCGGCATACATATCCGGGATCAGGAAACTCATCTGGGAGTTGACGATCAGGTAACCGAGGCCCGCCTTGGCGCCGACCATTTCCGCGGCGATGAGCACCAGGATCGAGGACGTTCCCGCCATCCGGATTCCCGTGAAAATGGTCGGTGCCGCCGACGGGAGGATGACCTTCTGGAACAGCCGGAAGCTCGAGAGCCCCAGGGAGCGGGCGGCACGGATGAGCAGCGGATCAACGGTCCGGACGCCGGCGATGGTGTTCAGCAGCACGGGGAAGAACGCGGCATAGGCCACGATGCTGATCTTGGACGTCTCCCCGATCCCCAGCAGGAGGGTGAACACCGGGAGCAGGGCCAGCGCCGCCGTGTTCCGGAAGACCTCCAGCAGGGGGTTCAGGAACCGGTCAAGGGACCGGTACCAGGCGACCAGCAGGCCAAGAGCCACGGCGGATACGACCGCGATGCCGAAGCCGCTGGCGGACCGGGTGAGGCTTGCCGCCAGGTGGTTTTGCAGCTGCCCCTTGGCGATGAGGGTTCCCAGGGCCCGCAGGACCTCGTGCAGCGGCGGGAGGAACACCCTGGTGGAGGCCGAGGCGAGGTAGGTGGGCCCCAGTTCCCAGACCAGGAGGAACAGCACGATGGCGCCCGAGGCCCAGATTCCGCGCCCAGCCTTGCGGACAATGGCCCGGATCAGCGAGGGAAGGTGCTTGGCTGCCGGGCTCCGGGCGGGCCCCGCGGTGCGTCCCGCAGCGGCCGTGGGTGCGGCAACGGCGGCAGGTGCGGCGTCTTTGGTCAGTGTTGGTGCGGTCATTAGGCTGCCCTTCCCGTGCTGATCTGGTCCTGGCGGAGTTGGCCCTGGCTGAGTTGGGGCGCCTCGTCCGGCGCAGACCCGTCGGGCCGGATTTTGACGTGCCCGGCGTCCTGGGCCTTCCGAACCTCGTCGTGCAGCAGCGACCAGACCTTGTGGCGGTGTTCAACGAAGGCGGCGCCGGAACGGACGTCGCCATCACCGCTCCGCTCCCCCAGGTCAATGTCGACAATCTGCTTGAGCCGGCCGGGGCGGGAGCTGAGCACCGCCACCCGCTGGCCCAGGTACACGGCTTCGTCGATGCCGTGGGTGATGAAGATGATGGTCTTGCCCGTGGCTCGCCAGATACGCAGGAGTTCCTCCTGGAGCTGTTCGCGGGTCTGGGCATCGAGTGCCGCGAACGGTTCGTCCATGAGCAGGACGTCGGGTTCGTACGCGAGGCTCCGGGCGATCGCAACGCGCTGCTTCATGCCGCCGGAGAGTTCATGGGGATACCGGTCCTCGAAGCCGGACAGGCCCACGAGCTCCAGATAGTGGCGGGCCTTGTCGGCACGTTCTTTGCGGCTGAGGCGCCGCCCCTCGCTGCCGGTTCCCTCGAGGCCGAAGGACACGTTGGCGGCCGCGGTGCGCCACGGGAAGAGTGCGTACTGCTGAAAGACGACCGCACGGTCGCGGCCGGGTCCGGTCACCTCCTTGCCGTCCACCAGAATCTGGCCGGTGTCCGGGCGGGTGAGCCCGGCAAGGAGGTCCAGGAGGGTGGTCTTGCCGGAGCCGCTCGGACCGACCAGAGTGATGAACTCGCCCGCGGCGACATCCAGGGTGATGCCCTCCAACGCCGTCAGGGTGGTGCCCTCGGGCTGGTCCTTGCTGGCCCGGACGGTGAATTGTTTCCCGACGTTCCGGAGGCTGATTTTCGGCGCCTGGCCGGTACCGCGGGTCATGATGCCGCCCCCTTCAGCAGGTCGTTGAAGTCGTTGGTGTAGTACTTGGATGGGGTAATGTCGCCGGTGACGATTCCAGTGTCATTCAGCCACGCTGACCAGCGGGCGAAGTCCTGGTCGCTGATGGCGCCCTTGGAGGGGACGCCGACGCTCTTCCAGTACTTCAGGGCCGCGGTGCTTTCGGAGCGCTGGCGCTTGTCGATGATCTTCGTAAACCGTGCGATTACTTCGGCGCGGGGCGTTTTGCGTTCCCATTCGATGGCCTTGGCCACGCCGGTGGTGAAGATCCTCGTGGTTTCAGGGTTCTTCTCGATGAAGTCCTTGCGCAGGACGTATTGGCCTCCGGCGAAGGTTCCAAAGAGTTCGAAGTCGTTGAACAGGGACCGCAGGCCGCCCTTGGCGACTGCGTTATCCTGCAGCACTCCGCCGAGCGCCCCGACGTCGACCTGGCCGCGGCGGATGGCCTCCTCGGTGTCATTGGGCGGAACGACGACGAGTTGTACCTGCTTGATCTCCTCCTGGGACAGACCGTTCTTCTTCAGGTAACTGTTGATCACGGCGTCCGAATGAGCGCCCAAGGTGTTGACGGCGATTTTCTTGCCGATCAGATCCCGTGGCGACCGGATCGGACTGTCCTGGGTGACGTAGAAGCCGTTGAACGTCTTATCGTCCTCGCCGTAGTAATTGATCACCGCGGTAACCGGTGCGCCGGCTTCGATGAGCTTCACCACGGCGCCGGAGAAGGCGCCGCCAAAGTCGGTGGCCCCGGTAGCGGCTGATTGGATGCTCGCCGGCCCGCTGATGGTGTTGCCCACCCAGTTCAGCTTCACGGCGCCGAGGTAGCCGAGGTCCTCGGCCAGCTCGGGCAACGTGACGCTGTTGGCCCAACCCTCGTAGCGAAGTTCGGTCACCTCGGGCGTCCCGGGGGCATTCCCGGCCGGGGACTGGGCGCTCGCAGGGCCGCCGCAACCGGAGACCACCAGCGAGACCGCCACGGCGGCAGCAACGCCCAAGGTGGAGAAAAGTCCTGCGGGTAAGAGTCGGTTTTTCATAGCGGATACTTTCTGGATTCGATGGTGCGGACCGGGCTACCGGACCGTGTCCACCATCAGAACAGAGTTAAATCCGCGCCGGCAGGTACTTCGACACCCGGCGAAACCGCGCGTCATCCGGCGACGAAAACAGCAACGGACGGCACCGGCTACCCCATCGGACGCATCGGGAAGCAGTTCGTAACGGGGCAGACTCACGCGGTCATCGGCCGCCATTCCGGGACACATCCAGGCCCCATTGGACCGGCACTGTGACGGCACTCTGACGTCCGACGACGGCGCGTGAAGGCGCCGTCGTCGCGCCGCCGTCGCGCCCGGCACCAAAAAATTCCCAAGATGTAGCCGAATGTTGCGTTTCCCGGGGCTGCGGGGAGAGGGCGGCGGCAGGGGCCCTCTCGGCGGGTGACCTCAGATCAGCGCCAGAATTCGGTGAGCTGCCCGGCAAGGGCGCTGCCCTGGTTGTAACCCGCCCGAGCGGCGGGCGGACGCAGCGACAGATCCATGGCATTGACGCCGAACATGTGCTCGGCGGTGCTATCCGGGAAGAGGGTTTCGACTCTGCTGCCGTGTGCGCGTAGCTCGTCGACCTGTGTGGCGAGATGCATGCCCCAGTGCACCGGCGTCCGTGTTCTGCCGCTGAATGGTGACAGCACCAGCACCCGTGCGTATCCGGCCGCCAGATCGGCGTTCTCGGCGTTGGATCGGTAGCCGCCGTCGATGTATCGGCTGTCCCCGATACCGTAAGCGAAGCCACTGGCACAGCTGGCGGCCACGGCGTCCACCAGCTCGACCCCTCCGTGACGGTCGAACACGACAGGTTCACCGGCACGGGCATCGACCGCCGTGATGAGCATCGTGTGTTCCGGCCAGTGCTGGTTGGGCAGCCTCGCGGCGACGGTCGCGCGCCACCGCGCTTGCCCGGAACCGTCCGACGCCGCATCCAAGTCGAGCGCCGCCGCGCCCATTCTGCGGCGCATATCGGCCGCATCCTCAGAGGCAGCGATAATCCTGCTCGTTCTTTCCATGTGGTCCGCCGCCGGCCTAGCGCGTCCACCGTCGGATCCAATGGGACCGGTCCGTTGCTGGGGTGGGGCGGCAAGGATGGCGGCAAACAGTTCGGTCGGGGTCGCGCCAGCTAGCTGGGCCGCGGCCGTCGATCCGGCCGACGTGCCGACGATCAGGTCGGCATCGGTCACATCCAGCCCGGCATCGAAGAGGCCAGCGATGACGCCGATCAGCCACGCGTTGCCTGTCGATCCGCCGCCGCCGAGGATCAACGCTCGCTCGCTCGCGGCGCGCACCGGCTTTGTGGCGTCGAGACGCGGTTGGTCCTGGTCGGACTTCGGCCGGTCGGGGGCCGTCGATGAGGTGAAGTGCAGGGGTGAAGAAGGTGATGTGTTCACGGGAGTCGTCCTTCGCGTATGGCCTGGCGGGCGCTCCCAGTTGCGACTACTGCAGTCGCGCGATCGCGGACTGCCGGGGAGCACCCATTGCGGATACTGCGTACATGGGTCTCACCTCCTGTCGATGGATCACAATCACCGGAATAGTCGCACACCGGAGTCGCGGTGCGCAACCGGTATCAACGTAGTTACCGTCCTCTGTCACGCTGGCGTGTTCGCCGCCGCCATGTGGCAGCGGCGAACACGCCTTGAGCATTGGCCGAGCCGCCGCTACATTCCGGGGATCTGCTGGGCCTCGTTAACCTCGATTTCGCAGCACCCCCATGAGCACGGCGAGTGATGCCTCGGCGGAGCTGATGTGATCGGTCGAGTCCGGGGCCGCTGACCACTCGTCCGGACCAGCGCCAGCCGGGAGAAAGTGCAGGGCACTCCCCCAGGACGGCGGCTATAGGGCCCGGTGGTGTTCGATGAGCCATCGCGCCATCTGTTGGGCGCGCTTGGAGGCCAGCGTGTCGCCTTCGGTGGCGGAGATGATGGAGCCCTTCATCAGGATGTGCCAGGACCGCGCGAATTCCTCGGGGCGGTCCAGCCCGGCTTCCTCGGCCAGGGCCTGGATGTGACCCCGGATGCGGCTGAGGTAGTCGATGCTCGCCTTCCCCAGCGGGTGCCCGGCCCCCATCTCCAGAAGGACGTTGATGAACGAGCACGCCTCGAAATCTTCGCGCTGGAACCAGTCGCCAAACACGTCAAATACGGCGAGCAGCTGTTCCTCGGCGGTGGTGCCCCGTTTCCTGGCCTCGCCCACGATGAGGTCCACGGTCCATACCTGGTCGCGGAGTTCCAGAAAGGCCAGCACCAGGGCATCTTTGGACGGAAAGTGCCGGTAGAAGGTCGCTTTGGATACCCCTGAGCAGTTGATCAGCTCATTGACGCCAACACCGCGGATACCGCGGCTAGAGAAGAGCTCGTAGGCGGTCGCGAGGATGCGGTCCACAGGCTCGTCGCGTCCGGCCATAGCTGTGGCAGGCAAGAGCGTGGGGCCCGCGGCGTCGTCGACAGTCATGATGAAAAAATTTTACACCCGGCCGGGGCGTACAGACCGGTCTGCCTCGGAGTGTGCTATTAATGCCCGCTGGGTTGCCCCCGAGCATTCGGTGGGCGGGACGCTGGGCGGACGGGCCGAGGCCCTGCTGTGCGCCTTTGGTCCGCCTAGGGATGAAGAACGCGGTCCCCCTCCCGGTGTGTCGAGAATCGGCTGTCCAGTGCGTGGACGAAGCTGCGCAGAGTGGCGGATTCGTGGGTGTTGTTGGCCAGTCGGACGATCGCCGAGGCGGTGTGGGCCAGCTTGATGTTGTGGTGCTGGCTGTAGGCGGAAAGCCGTTCGAAGGCGGCGTCGGAACCGATGTGAAGTATTCCCATCAGGATGCCTTTGGCCTGTTCAATGAGGCCTCGCGTGCCGATGGCTCCGGCAATGGCCTCGCGTGCGGATCGGTCCGTTTCCAGCTGGACCGTCCTGGTGAGGTCGAGCATGAACCCGTCGATGAACAGCACGTTCCCGTCGCTGTCCGGCACCCCCTCCCCAGCAGTCAAGACGCGGCGTTCCCGCCGGCGAGCGTCGAAGAGGCGGTGGTAGTTGGCAAAAAACCCACCGCCGCGGCACACACCCTCAATAGTTTCCCTGCACCGCATCCGGTCGTCAGGGTGCAGGTGCGACATCAGCACCCCCACAGTGGGCACCACCTCGCCCCGGTGATAGCCGTGGATTTGGTAGACCTGCTCGGACCACTGCAGCTCCCCCGAGACCACATCGTAGCGAAAGGTCCCAGCGAGGCAGTCCTCGGTAGCCAGTGCGCTGGAGTAGGCCTGCAGCGCCTTCAGCCCGGTCACGGCCATGCCTGTCTGCCAGGCCTGCCGGCCGGCGCCCAGCGCCCGGGCCCAGAGCGCCCCATGCCGCCAACACGAGACCCGACGGCGGTTAGCACGAGCTGAAACCGACCTGCGCGGACCGCGTTTCCAGAGCCTGTCGCCAGCGTACGATCAGCTGCTGATTCCGGACTACTGCCCGGCCGCCCAAGAAGCGCGCGGCGGAGGGTATGCCGATGCGCGGCGGCCGTCTCGGGAATCTGGGCGCTCCGTCACGGGCCGGCCTCGCCCGTGCCCGCGGATCGCTGGCGTGCGTCTCCTGGGCTCGCCGGTGCTCTCTGGGCTCCCCCGGAGTGACATTGGCCCCGGAGTGGCTCAGGGCGCCACTTTGCGGTGCCTCAATCTCGGTCACCAGCCCCATGCCGGCGTACTCCCGCACTGCGGCGATCCCGGCCACCGCCGATGGCAGGTCAGGAAAGGGCTTGGAGAGGGCCATGACGGTCCCATCCGGGGCGGTCAGTCGAAATCGGTAGGAAGTGTCGGAATCGGTGAACAGTTCAAACATGCCTGTCATAGAACCCTCCTGGAAGCCGGGACCCGGTTGTTCTCGGTGACTCCGTTGTCACCGGGAACAGCCTGAATCCACCCGGACGATGCCAGCCGCTCACAGAGGCCGGCCCGGATCGAATTGATGAATTCATGAAAGTCTGAACTATGGTTCTGGCCCGCGCAAGAGGTAACACCCTGTCTCCCGGCGGCGGCGACACGCCGGCGGTCCGGCGCTACGATATAGGAGCGGGCAGGCCAATCACGGGAGCTGCGAGACAGACTTTTCTGTCTGGGCCGTGTTAGTTTTCCTGTCGGCGGGTTCTGCACAGACGCGCGGCTCAGAATATTTGAATGTGAAGGAGGGAGGTCCCGATGCCGGATGATCTTCCCGCGGGCTTGGTCCTGACCGATGTGAAGGCCGAACTTTTCAAGTCCATGGGCCACCCTGCTCGAATCCAGCTATTGGAGATGCTCGCAGACGGGCCAGTTGCCGTGAGCAGACTGCGCGACAATACCGGCCTGGAACCGTCGAATCTCTCCCAGCATTTGAGCCTGCTCCGCCGCCAGCGCCTGATTGTCCCCTCACGACGGGAAGGGCGGCTGTTCTACGAACTGGCCAGCCCCGAAGTGAACGACCTGCTCGCGGCCGCCCGGTCTCTGCTCGACACCCTCCTCCACTCCTCCCGCTTGACTCTGAGTCCCCTGGCTGACGAGCGGGAAGAGGCAATCCGCTAGATGCCGGCGCGCGGCGGACCGCCAGACGGCTCCTCCGGTGCCGTCGACGTCCGCCGCGCCGGCACGTCCGCAACGCCACGTGGACTAGACGGCACTGGGGGTGGCGACGGGCCATCGTCGGGGACTACGACATCACGGCTACAGAGCCCGGGAAGCACCTGGGATTCCAGGTCGTGGCAGGCCTTGCCCGCCGGCCGGTGCTTACCGGCTCAGTGAAGCGCCGGGCGGAACGACTGTTCGGTTCACCCTGGACCTGCAGCCCAAAGGACTCATGAACTCGTGAGCCCGGTGATCGTCCGCACCATGAATGCTGAGGTCGCGCAACTGACAAATCTGAAGAACGTTCTCAAATCCGCATAGAGTGGCCTCACAGGGTGGCACCTATGGAAAACCGGAGTCCCGCTGAGTATGCCAACCTGATTCAGGACCACTGAGACGTCCTGATTCAGGACCACGCGGCGTTTCGTTGCTCTAACCATGACCGGGCAGAAAAATTGGCTCTCCGACATGACAAGAATGTGCTCTGGCGGCACCAGGCCTGAGCGGCCCAGCGGGAAATCTACCTTCATCGGGGCCGATGATCGTGCAGGCGAGGATCCCCACAACCAGGGCGAAAAGGAATCCAGACCGTTTCGGTAACCAAGATCTCGCCACGGCTTCAGCCGGGCAAGCACTTAGCCCGACGGATCCGGCGCAGGCGGAATAGTGCGCGCTTGACAGTCCACCACGGTGGGCGGACTATGACGCTCATGCGCGCAACGACCAAGGGCACGCTCAAGAACCCGGAACCATGAGTGCCGGGGCGCCGATAGCGGCACGGACTGAATCCGGACTTGTCCTTGCCGTGCTGGCGTCCGGCCAGTTCCTGATGACGCTCGACAGCTCGGTGATGAACGTTTCGATGGCCACGGTGGCCGCGGACCTGGGCACGTCAATTACCGGCATCCAAACGGCCATCACCCTTTACACACTCGTCATGGCGTCCCTGATGATCACTGGCGGCAAAGTCGGTACCATCATAGGCCGCCGCCGCGCGTTCGCCCTCGGCCTGATCATCTATGCCGCCGGTTCGCTGACCACGGCGCTGGCGCCCAACCTTGGTGTCTTGCTTCTGGGCTGGTCCCTCTTGGAGGGCACCGGCGCAGCCCTGATCATGCCGGCGATCGTCGCGCTGGTTGCGGCCAACTTCCCGCCCGAGCGCCGCGCCGCAGCCTACGGGCTGGTGGCCGCGGCAGGAGCCATGGCGATCGCAGCGGGCCCGCTCATCGGCGGCGCAGTGACCACCTTTGCATCCTGGCGGTATGTCTTCGTCGGTGAGGCCGTCATCGTCCTGGTCATCCTGCTGGTCTCGCGCAAGGTCGAAGACGTTCCACCGTCCAAGGTCCGGCTGGACCTGCTGGGGTCCGCACTGTCGATACTGGGACTCGGAATGTTTGTGTACGGTGTCCTGCGTTCGGGTGAATGGGGCTGGGTGCGGTCCAAACCCGGTGCGCCGACCGTCGTGGGCCTCTCTCCTGTTATCTGGCTGCTGGTCGGCGGGCTGCTTGTCCTCTATGTGTTCATGCGGCGGACATCGCATTTGGCCTTAGTTGGCGGTGATCCGCTGATCGACCCCGGGCTGTTCCAGAACCAGCGCCTCACCGGCGGCCTCAGCGTCTTCTTCGCTCAATTCCTCGTGCAGGCCGGGGTGTTCTTCATCATCCCGCTCTTCCTGTCGGTGGTGTTGGAGTTGAGCGCGCTGGAGACCGGGATACGGATCTTTCCGCTGTCCGTGGCGCTGATTCTGGCCGCTGCCGGAGTTCCCAGGGCCTGGCCGCGTGCCAACCCGCGCCGCGTAGTCCGGTTGGGGCTGATACTGATGATCGTCGGTATCCTCATCCTGGTGGCCGGAATGGACCCGGGTGCGAATGCGGCCATTGTCGCCATCCCAATGCTTTTGATGGGGTTCGGAATGGGGGCGCTGTCCTCGCAGCTGGGCGCCGTCACGGTCTCCGCGGTGCCGGACTCTCAGAGCGCGGAGGTCGGCGGACTGCAGAACACGGCCACCAACCTCGGGGCCTCCCTTGGAACGGCCCTGATCGGTTCAGTTCTCATTGCGACCTTGAGCACTTCGTTTTTGGCCGGCATCCAGGACAATCCCGCCGTGCCAAGCTCCGTGCAGGAGCACGCCTCGGTCCAACTGGCCAGCGGTGTCCCCTTCATTTCCGACACGCAGCTCCAGGCCGCGCTGGACAACGCCCGAGTCGATCAGGCGACGACCGATGCAATCATGTCCGTCAACCACATCTCCCGTTTCGATGCCCTACGGGCCGCACTTGCCCTGACCGCACTGCTTACGATCGCCGCACTGTTCCTTACCGGACGCCTCCCCGATAAGGCCGTCGGAGCGCCCGACGACTCCATGGAGGGTGGGTAGCCCGCCGAGCCCGGATAGGCTTCGCTGCCCCGCCGGAACCATCGTTGTTCCCGCATGCGCGGTTCCACGGGGCGCCGTGATTGGGCCAACCGATTCGGAAAGGAGAATGTGCGCCCCTTCGCCCGGCGGTACCGTCAGCCCTCCGGTTCCCGCCCAGACGGCACCTGGGCGCGGGCCGGATCCTTCAGCAGCGCGTTGACGATTGACGCCGCCGGGGGCCACAATCGCAGCAGGGAACGACGCCGCACCTGATGCCAGTGCCCCTTCCAGGTTTCAGAGGGGAGACCCCGATCATGGCCGAGACCAGAGACAAGCATCTGAGCGTCGAGGAACGTGTCGCGGAGGGCAGGCCCAGCGGAAGAAGGCGCCCCTCTCCAGCCACACTGGTTGGAAGCCGACTCCCGGCCGCCCCGATCCGGTGGCACTCCTCGAGGAACAGAACCTGACCCGGGAACAGGATCTCGTGCCGGTGCGCCACGGCCGGATGTTGGTCTCGCCGTTCACGTTCTACCGGGGTGCGGCCAAGATCATGGCGGCCGATCTGAAGGACACGCCCCGGGCCGGCCTGCGCGTCCAGCTGTGCGGCGACGCCCACCTGTCCAACTTCGGGGTCTTCGCCTCGCCCGAGCGCAACTTGCTGTTCGACCTGAACGACTTCGACGAGACGCGAAGGCCCACACCCGGGACAGCCTGCAAGCACTGTCCAAGCTCGCCGAGCGCGTCGACGGAAAGTACCGAATTGTCAGTCAACCACCGATCGTCATTCCCGTCCGGGAATGGGGAAATATGTACGGTGCGTCTGGCGACGAGGTTGAGAAGGCGGTTCGTGAACAGCTCCGGGCCTACCGGGCCACACTGCCGGACGACCGGCGTCACCTGCTTGAACAATTCGAAGTCATCGACGTCGCCCGCAAGGTGGTGGGCGTCGGCAGCGTCGGCACACGGGCGTTCATCGCCCTGCTCCAGGGCCGCGATCAAGAGGATCCCCTGTTCCTCCAGGTCAAGGAGGCCACGAAATCGGTGCTTGAGGA
>NZ_JBFTLG010000033.1:0-16786 GCF_056396305.1 Arthrobacter sp. 05T420
CCGCCGAGCAGGCTGCTGCGGCTGATGGCGGCGCGTCGCCGTCGCGGGTCCTGACCGCTGCCGGGGAGGCCTGGAGCGAACGCGCCGGCGGCACCTCGGGCGCGCTCTGGGGCTCGGCGGTCATCGCCGCCGGCCTCGCTTTGGGCAACCGGGACAGCTACTCCGGCGAGGACGCAGCCGCCGCCGTCACGGCCTTCGTTGACGCCATCACCGAACTCGGCAAGGCCGAATTGGGCGACAAGACCATGGTGGACGCGCTCCTACCATTCCGGGACGCCTTCCTCGCCGCCTTCGACGCCGGCACCCCAGTGGCTGCCTCGCTCGCCGCAGCCGCGGAAGCCGCCACTGCCGCAGCAGACGGAACGTCCGGGTTGCGTCCGCTCAAGGGCCGCGCCCGCCCGCTCGCCGAGAAGAGCCTCGGCCACCCCGACCCCGGCGCGGTGTCCTTCGCCCTCATCGCCACGCGGATTTCTGCACACACCGAAACTTCCACCACAGGAACCCGGCTCGCTACCTCCGAGCCGACGGAACAAGGAGCAAAAGCATGAGCACAACAACAGGCTGGCGCATCGTCGTCGGCAACGATGAGGCCGGCGTCGAATACAAGAACGCCCTGAAGGCCCTGCTTGAAGCGGACCCCCGCGTGGCGTCCGTGCTGGACATCGGCGTCGGTGCCAATGACTCCACGGCGTATCCGCACGTGGCCGTTGACGCGGCCCGCAAGATTGCCGACGGCGAAGCGGACCGGGCGCTGCTGATCTGCGGCACCGGCCTGGGCGTGGCCATCGCCGCCAACAAGGTCCCCGGCATCCGCGCCGTCACCGCGCACGACAGCTACTCGGTGGAACGCTCCGTCCTGAGCAACAACGCCCAGGTCCTCACCATGGGCCAGCGCGTCATCGGCCTGGAACTCGCCAAGAAGCTCGTAGGCGAATGGCTGAGCCACCGCTTCGACGAAACCTCCTCCTCCGCCGCCAAGGTGGACGCCATCTGCTCGTACGAACCCGAATACACGAAGGCAGTCTGAACATGACCGAATCAACAGAAACCGCAGCGGCCATCAACGCCGCCCGCAAGATCGCCGTCGTCGGCTCCGGCTACATGGGCGGCGGCATCGCCCAGGTCCTGGCGCTCGGCGGCGCCCGGGTTGCCCTCGCGGACGTGTCCGCCGAAGTGGCGCAGAAGAACTACGAGCGGCTCCTGGCCGAATCCGACGAATTCGTCGCCGCCGGGCTCTTCCCCGCAGGCGCCACCGCCATCCTGAAGGAAAACCTCTGGCCGGCCAAGGACATCGAGGAAGCCGTGGCCGACGCCGACTTCATCGAAGAAGCCGTCCCCGAGGTGATCGGGATCAAGCACCAGACCCTCGCCCGGATCAGCGCCGCCGCCCGCCCGGACGCCATCATCGGCTCCAACACCTCCACGATCTCCATCGCGGAGCTGTCCGGGCCGGTCACCCACCCGGAACGCTTCCTCGGCGTGCACTTCTCCAACCCCTCACCCTTCATCCCGGGCGTGGAAATCATCCCCCACGCCGGGACCTCCGCGGCCACCGTCGGCGCCGTCCGCGACCTCGTGCACGCGGCCAACAAACAGACCGCCGTGGTCAAGGACGTCACCGGATTCGTGCTCAACCGGCTCCAGTACGCACTCTTCCACGAGGCCGCCCAGCTGGTGGAACAGGACATCGCGACCGCTGAGGACATCGACACCCTGGTCCGCACCACCTTCGGCTTCCGGCTGCCGTTCTTCGGCCCCTTCGCGATCGCCGACATGGCCGGCCTGGACGTCTACAACTTCTGCTACAAGTCCCTGCAGACCGAATTCCCGGAACGCTTCGCCACCCCGAAGATCCTCACCGAACTTGTGGAGGCCGGAAAGCTGGGCACCAAGACCGGCGCAGGCTTCCTCAACGTCCCGGCCGAGCGCACACCGGAACTGATCGCCTACCGGAACAAGGCCTACGTGGCCATGCAGAAGCTCATCGACGAGCTCGGCCCCGCACCCATCAACTGACCTCCAGCGTTCACTTCCACTTCAGGAGCCTTCCTATGAGCACTTTCCCCACAGAACGCACAGCCATCATCACCGGCGCCGTCTCCGAGCGCGGCATCGGCCGCGCCACCGCCAACTACCTGGCAGCACAGGGTTGGAACATTGGCATCATCGATCTCGATGACGCACGCTGCAAGGCGGCGGCCAAGGAACTGGCCGCCGAGCACGGCGTCAAGGCCTTCGGCGTCGGCGCCAACGTGTCCGACGAAAGCTCGGTCCGTGCCGCGATCGACGCCATCGAGGCCGAACTGCCGCAGATTGTTGCCCTCGCCAACGTGGCGGGCGTCAGCTCACCGGTTCCGTACCTGGAACTCGACGCCGCCGAATGGGACCGCGTGCTCAACATCAACCTCAACGGCGTCCACTACGCCACGCGCCGCGTCGCAGAATCCATGGCGAAGAGCAGGATCGGGCGCATCGTGAACATCTCCTCTGTTTCCGCGCAGCGTGGCGGCGGCACGTTCTCCAAGACGCCGTACTCGGTGGCGAAGGCCGGCGTGATCGGCCTGACCCGGGCGACGGCCCGCGAACTGGGCGAATACGACATCACGGTCAACGCCATCTCCCCGGGCCCCATTGACACCGACATCATGGGCGGAACCCTCAGCGAGGAACGCAAGGACGAACTCACCAAAGACCTCGTGGTCAACCGCGTTGGCTCCACCCGGGACATCGCAGCAGCCATCGCCTTCCTCATCAGCGAGGACGCCGGTTACATCTCCGGCCAGACGCTGAATGTGGATGGCGGACTCTACATGCACTAAGGAAGAAGCACCGTGGCACAACACAACCAAACCGCCGCCGCCTCCGGATTCGCAGCCTGGAGCAAAGGACGGAAGATCTACCTCGCCGTTGGGATCCTGGCCTGCCTGGCCGGCGTTCTGATGATGGTTTTTTCACGCTAGAAGTTGTTCTCAGCCGGATCCGGCCCTCGCCTGCCTGGCCCACTTTGGCCGGGCAGGCTTGGCCGCGTCCGGCCTCTTGGCTGGGCCGGCCTAATTTGGCCGGATTCCGGCCGCTCTCCACGCAACTGATTCACCCACTGAGTTACACCACTGATTGCTCGACGAGGAGTTTTTGATGTCCGTAACAACAACGTCCACCCGGGACCTACTGGAGACGCCGGTCCTTAAATCAGCCATCTCCAAGGCCTCCCGCCGGCTGATGCCCATGCTGGTGATCCTGTATGTGGTCGCCTTCCTGGACCGCACCAACGTGGGCTTCTCCGAGGCCGCGCTGGGAGTGGACAAGGGCATTAGTGCCGGCGCCTTCGCCCTGGGCGCCGGGATCTTCTTCATCGGCTACGCACTGTTCGAAATCCCGAGCAACCTGCTCCTGACCAAATTCGGCGCGAAGGTGTGGCTGGCCCGCATCGCCATCACGTGGGGCATCGTCTCCGCCTGCTTCGCGTTCGTCCAGGGCGAGACCTCCTTCATCATCCTGCGGTTCCTGCTGGGCGTCACCGAGGCCGGGCTGTTCCCCGGCGTCATCATGTTCCTGGCGGCCTGGTTCCCGAACAAGGTCCGCGTCAAGATGTTCGCCATCTTCTACCTGGCCCAGCCGTTCTCCCAGATGCTGGGCGCTCCGCTCTCCGGCTGGCTGATCAACATCGGCGACCAGGTCCCCGGCGTCCAGGGCTGGCAGGTCATGTTCTTCGTCGAAGGCATGCTGGCGGTCATCGCCGGCATTGCCGCGTACTTCTTCCTGATCAACAGCCCGCAGGACGCCAAGTTCCTGGCCAAGGACGAGAAGAAGGCGCTCCTGGAAGTCATGGCGCTGGAGGACACTGTCAAGGAAGAGTCCGGCCCGCGCGGCGTGCTTGCCGCCATGAAGAACGGCAAGGTCTGGTACTTCACCGTCATCTACTTCTGTCTGCAGATCGCCGTCTACGGCGTCACCTTCTACCTGCCGCAGCAGGTGGCCCAGCTGACCGGGCAGAAGGTGGGCATCGCCGTCGGCCTGATGGCAGCCATCCCGTGGTTCTTCGGCATCTTCGCCTGCTACTTCATCGGCAAGGCTGCCAACACGGTGGTCCGCCGCCGGGTCTGGGGTACCGGGCTGTTCATCTCCACCGGACTTTGCATCTTCGGATCAGCGTGGGCCGGTGCAAACCACCTTCCGGCGCTGGGCATCATCTTCATCACGCTGGCCGTGTGCTCCTTCCTTTCCATTGGCCCCATCGCTTGGTCCTACCCGACGGCGTTCCTCACCGGAACGGCCGCGGCCGCGGGCATTGGCCTGATCAACTCCCTCGGCAACTTGGGCGGCTTTGTCGCTCCGATCCTGCGGACCTCGGTCAACCAGATCGCGGCTGACCCCACCGGCTCCGCAGGCGTCCTTGCCCTCGGCGTGCTCCCGTTCCTGGCAGCTGGGATGATGTTCGCGACCCGTCGCTTCAAGAACAAGGCCGACGAGCTCCTGGAGCAGTAAAGGCGTCCCAGCCCCGGCTTCCAGCCCGATTAACTGGATCCAGCAGAAAGCACCAACAAATGCAGCAGATTCCCGGCAGCCAGACCTCCAGCAACCAGCTCCTGGTGGGGGTCAGCACCAAGATGTACCTCGGCTACCGGGACAGCCTGGACTGGTTGGAGCGGCTGCGGCACGAAGTGGACACCCGTCCGGCCCTCGCGGCCGGGCGGGTTGTCCCGTTTGTCATTCCGTCCTTCCCCGTCCTGCCCGAGGCGGCCCGGCTCCTGGCCGGCTCGCCACTGCTGTTAGGGGCGCAAAACTGCGGCTGGGCGGACGGGCCCTGGACCGGGGAGATTGCCCCGTCCATGCTCGCCGAACTCGGCGTCCGGCTCGTGGAAATCGGCCACGCCGAACGCCGGAGGCACTTCCACGAGGACGATGCCATGGTGACCCTCAAGGTCCGGGCCGCGGACGATGCCGGGCTCACGCCGCTGCTTTGTGTGGGGGAGACGGAGCGCGGGCAGCCCTCCGCTGCCGTGGACTTTGTGTACCGCCAGATCGAGTCGGCCGTCGACGGCGACTGGGACCTCGCCGGCCGCTTGGTTGTGGCGTACGAACCTGTCTGGGCCATCGGCGCGGCCGAGCCCGCCGCCGCGGCGTACGTGTCCGACGTCGTCCAGCGGCTCCGGGCGCAGCTCACCGTCGCGGGGGTGCCAGATTTGCCGGTCATCTACGGCGGTTCCGCCAAGCCCGGACTGCTCCCAACGCTTGAGGGTGTCTCGGGCCTGTTCCTGGGCCGGTTTGCGCACGACCCCGCGAACTTCGGCGCCGTCCTGGACGAGGCGCTCCTGCTGGCCTAAGGCTCCCCGCGCCGGGACCAAGCATCGTGGGACATGTCCAGCCTTGGCCGTGAAAAGTGGTCCGGATGCCGTTGTGCCCACTGGGGGAGTCCAAGAATGGGCATGTCCCTTGGACTGGCGGGCAAAGCTCAGGCAGCCACCGACTGCTGGCACAGGCCGATGAAACCGCCCAGCTGTTCCATGCCCTCCGGATGCGTGGGCAGGTAGTTGGTCAGTTCCGGCGCGCGGACGATTACTGCCCGCCACTGCCCTCGGGAGACCGCCACATTGATCCGGTTCCGTGAGAGCAGGAACTCCATGCCCCGCGGAGCCTCGGCCACCGCTGAGCATGCCATGGACACGATCACCACGGCCGCTTCCTGGCCTTGGAACTTGTCCACCGTCCCTACCCGTACGCCGGCGAGATTCGCGGTGTCCAGAGCGTCGCGGATTACGTTGACCTGGGCGTTGTAGGCCGCCACCACCAGGATGTCGGCGACGTCGAGCGGGCGGGTGCCCGCCTCCGAATGCCAGCTCAGCCCCAGATGCCGATTCACCTGACGGACCACTTCTGCGGCCTCCTCGGTCGACGACGTGATGTTGCCGCTGTGTTCCACCATGACGGTCTCGATTCCGGCAGGAACTCCATCGAGCCTCCGGAGGTCAGCAGCCGGCGCGGAGTGCAGCTTGCCCTCATAGGAGAGTTCGGACACGGCCCGGCAGAGCTCCGAGGTCATCCGCCACGAATCGGCCAAGAAATAGCCAAGCTCCGGCGGAAGCGTGGCATGACCGGCGGAGACCCAGCCCAGAGCTGACTCGTCCACGGGTTCGGGGTGTGCGCCCTGGCTGACCTGCGGCAACTGCTGCGGATCCCCGAGCAGCAGCAGCCGGCTGCTGGCCTGTGCCACGGCGAGGGTGTTGGCCAAGGAGAACTGGCCGGCCTCGTCGATCACCAACAGATCCAGCGACCCGGCCGGGACATTTGCTCCCGTCATGGTCCACGCCGTACCGCCGATCAGCGCGCCGCCCGGTGAGCCCAGCAGGCGTGCCACATCTTGCGCCGAACGCTGCTGCCAGGGAAGCGGCTCCGCGTGTTTCACGTCCTTGGCGACCACGGAAGGATCGACGCCGGCCTTGGTGACCGCCGTCTTCAGCAGGTTCTCCACCACCGCATGGGACTGGCCAACGACGCCGACTTTCCAGCCGCGGGCCACGAGCCGGGCGATCACGTGTGAGCCCACATGCGTCTTACCGGTCCCGGGAGGACCTTGGACCGCCACGTAGGAATGGTCCAGGTCCGCGACGGCCGCGGTGATGGCGTCGATGTAGCGGTCCGGTCCGTCTCCGGGCGTCGGCAGCGGTGCGCCAGAGGCAAGCCGCGGCGGAACCCGCCGGACCAGATCCAATGCCGGGTGATGCGGGAACGCGGACGGCCTGGCCTGCAGCGCCGAGGTGACGCGGGCAGCCAGGGCCGCCAGCGCCTCCTCGAGGCTCTTGGTTTGGATGGGTTGGTCTTCGGTCAGGGCGACGGGGACCTGGTTATACGGTTCGACGTTCTTGCGAAGCTTGTCCCGGATGATGACGGTGTCCTTGCCATCCTCGTGGCCCAGCTCCAGAACCTCGGTGCCGAACCAGCCGTTGCGCCCGGTTCCTTTGGTGCCTGTGCCCTCCAGCCCGGCCGGAAGCGGCGGCTCGTACATTCGGAACCACGTGCTGCCTTCGCGCAGGTCCGAGCCGGGGCTGACCGTGCCGATCAGCTTCACCCTCCGCTCCGGATTCTTGGCGCCGTCCTTCCACCAGTCCTCAAGGACCTCGGCGTCCTCGACGAGGAAGACGTTGCGGTCCTGCTGGTGATGGGTGTCGGGGCCGTTCTCGCAACGGTCGAAGTGCGCCCACCAGAACGCCTTGCGCTCCCGCCGGTGATAGCTGACCGCTGCCGCCAGCATCGAGACCGCCTTCTGATCGTCTTCGGAGAGCCCGACGCCGGAATCCGCGAGTTCGGCCAGCGAAACTTCCAGCGGTTCCAGTTCGGCCAGCGACACTTCCAGCGGTTCCAGTTCAGCGGAAGCCGGCCCGGAGCCCGCGCTGACTTTCACAGGCTTGAGCGCAGCCGAGGACGCACCGTCGCCTCCGGCCGCGTCGCCGTCTCCCGGCTTGATCCCGCGCTCCTGTGCTAGGCCCAGGAGCCAGTTCCGGAGCTCCAGTGTGGAGAGGCAGTCGTATTCGTTGTAGTCGGAGATCCCTGCGAGGATTGTGGTCGCCTCATCGGGCCGCTCATTGTCACGGGCGTCGCAGTAATGGGCGTAGGCAACCACGGAGGCGCCGGCGTCCTTCACATCTCCGGAGCGCAGATTCGTCCCCATGTAGAGCGGCTCAAGTTTCTTGATGCTGTAGGAGTTCTCGGAGATCCGGATGCTGTTCCGGACGGTCTGGTATAAATCCACCAAGAGCCCGTCGCGCAGCCAGCCGTCCACGGTGTCTTCGCCGGCAACGTGCATGACGGAGAGTTTTCGGAGCGCCGTCTTCTCATAGGCGGCGTAGTGGTAGACGTGCATGTCCGGGTAGTCCCGCCGGCGTTTCTCCACATAGTCGAGGAAATCGACGAAGGCCTGTTTCTCCGCTTCCCGGCTGTGCGCCCAGAACGGCCTGAAAACCCCGGGGACGCCGGGCCCAGTCGGGGCTTCGATGACGCCGAACAAGTACTCCAGTCCCCAGACTCCGGTGGCCTTTTCCTGCCACAGCGGATCGCCCTCGAAGTCGAAGAAGATGTCGCCGTCGCTCGGCGGGGGAAGCTCGGCCAGCGTGTTTTCCGGGATGACCGCGTAGCGGAGGGAGTGTTCCTCGCCGTCCTTGACGTACCGGACGCCGCCGTCGTCTCCGCCGACGCCGCTCTGCATCCGGGCCTGGGCCTGCAGGCGCTGGAGCGCTGCGTTCGCCTTCGGAAGGCTGGCCCGCGCCAAGTCCGTGACCGTATGGATGCCGTCTGCGTGCAGTTTCTTGCGCTGTGCCGAATTCATTCGGGCGACGAGCAGCAGGTCCTCGGTGGCCGTGACCTGTTCCTGGCAGTAGTCGCAGCGGCCGCAGGCGGTGATTCCGGCTGCACCCCATTGCACGGCTCCGCGTTGCGCCAGATGCGAGGAGGTCAAAGCCAGGAAGCGGTCCCGGCGCTCGCGGAAGACCGGCAGGATTTCTGCGAGTTTGTGGTGGCTGCGGACGTAGTCGAATCCTCCGTCCGCCAGCTGCACCGTAGCGCCCAGAACGAGTGTCACTGCCGGATCTACAGGGATCCCGGCCTTCAGCAACTGGTCCCCATAGGCGGCAAGCTGGAGCAGAGCCGTGACCTTCGCGTGGCGGGCGAGCTTGGTGTCGAACACCGCGTAGCTGCCGTCTGCCTGCCGCACAAGAAAATCGGAGCGGCCATGGAACTGGCCGTCGAAGAAGGCGGCTTGGAAGACGACGTCAGCGCCCGCCCGCAGCGCCTCGATGGACTCGGTATGCTTGGCAGCCAAAGCGGCGCGATCCATGGCTTCGGCAGGGACGACGTCGTAAACGCCGCTTCCGGTGACCGGATCCCAGCGGCCGAAGTCCGCGACGAACCCATCGAGGACTTTGCGCTCGTGGAGGTCACCCAAGACGGCGGCGTGCTGGAGCATCTCGTCCGCGTCGAAGGCCACTTTGGACGAGCGGCCCAGCTTCTCATCAAGCTTCCGGAGCAGCTGATACTCACAGCTCGCGGCCACCACCAGATCGCTCGCCGAAAAGACCAGGTCCGGTGATGAGCCCTGCACCTCAGGTTCAAGAAAAAACACGATGCCCCCGTTGTTGCTGGACTCTGTTCATTAAGCCAGCGTTGATTAGCCTGCGTTGATCAAACCCCGCATGAGCCAAGTCCGGCCTTCCGTGTTCAAGCTATCAAAGACCTCCGACAATCGAGCAGGGAGCAGGGAGCAGGGAGCAGGGAGCAGGGAGCAGGGAGCAGGGAACACGGGAGCGGGTACCCGTCAACCAGAAAGAGCAACCAGGAACAGCAACCGGCAAGATCCCTCTGGTTGCTGCCATCGGATCGGCGTAAGGTCTGGGGCCATGACCGAACAGCAACCGTATGAGCTGGTCCGGCGATACGTGCACTTTGAGCTGCGCCGCTATCCCGCCTATGTTGTGGCCGAGATAAAGGTCAATGCGACGTTTGACCGGGCCGGGAATGCTGCCTTCCGGCATCTGTTCAACTACATCAGCGGCAGCAACGCGGCCCGTCAGAAGCTGGCGATGACGGCCCCGGTGATCCAGGAACTGGGTCCTTCACAAAAGCTTGCGATGACCGCTCCCGTGCTCCAGAGCGGTCCGCTGCCGGGAGGCGACGAGCCCGCTGAGTTTGTCGTTGCCTTTGTGCTCCCTGCGGGCATAACGGAGGGGACGGCCCCGGTCCCCGCGAACTCCGACGTCGAAGTCCGGGCAATCCCCGGGTCGCTGGCGGCTGCGCTGCGGTTCTCGGGAAGCGGGTCGGAGTCCGCTTTCGAACGGCGCAACAATGACCTGCAGGCTGCACTCGTAGTAGCCGGGCTGACGGCCGACGGGCCGCCACGGTTCGCCCGCTTCGATCCGCCCTTCAAGCCGTGGTTTATGCGGCGCAACGAAGTCGTTCAGGACGTGCAGGAGCCTCCTCCTGCTCCAGTTGAGCCCAGCCGTAGACCCGGGTAAGGCAAAATGGTTTGGGTGACCCAACACCCGCAGCGCCCCGCCTCGCCCGTCTCGCCCGCTTCCGGCCCGTCGCCACAGATGGGCACGCCGCAGACCGGTTCGCCGCACACGCAGGAGTCCGGCATCGCCGCCCAGATCGCCGCCGAACTCGGCGTCCAAGCCTGGCAGGTCAAGGCCGCCGTGGACCTGCTCGACGCCGGATCCACCGTGCCGTTCATCGCCCGGTACCGCAAAGAGGCCACCGGAACCCTGGACGATACCCAGCTCCGCGACCTGGAGGAGCGGCTGCGCTACCTGCGCGAGCTCGAAGACCGCCGCCGGACCATCCTTGAAGCCATCGCCGCCCAGGGCGCGCTGACCCCGGAACTGCAGGCCGCCGTCGTCGGCGCCGATACGAAGTCGCGGCTCGAGGACATCTACCTCCCGTTCAAAACCAAACGGCGCACCAAGGCGCAGATCGCCCGCGAAGCCGGGCTGGAACCGCTCGCGGACGCCCTGCTCAAGCGCCCGGAACTGGACCCGGACCGCGAAGCGGCCAAGTATCTCAACGCCGAACACTCGATTGGGGACCCGGCCGCGGCGCTCGCGGGAGCCCGCTCCATCCTGGTGGAACGCGTCGCCCAGGATGCCGACCTGGCCGCCACCCTCCGGGAGCGGCTGTGGACCCAGGGCCGGATGGTGTCCCGCGTGAAGAAGGGCAAGGAAGCCGAAGGCCAGAAGTTCAAGGACTACTTCGAGTTCTCCCAGCAGCCGGCCGGAATGCCCTCGCACCGCGTCCTGGCGCTGCTGCGCGGCGAAAAGGACGGGGCGCTGGAGCTGGATCTCGCCGAGGCGGAACCGAACGACGACGCCGCCCTCACCGCCGCGCGCGGCCGGTACGAAGCCGCTGTGGCCAGGTTCCTAGGGGTTGCCGACCGCGGCCGGCCCGCCGACGCCTGGCTGCTGCAGACCGCCCAGGTGGCGTGGCGCTCGAGGGTGCTGGCCCGGCTGACAGCTGATCTGCGGAGCCGGATGTTCGCCGCCGCCGAGGACGAGGCCGTGCGCGTGTTCGCCGCGAACCTCCGCGACGTCCTGCTCGCCGCGCCGGCCGGGAACCGCGCCACCCTGGGCCTGGACCCGGGACTGCGCACCGGCGTCAAGGTCGCGGTGGTGGACGGCACGGGCAAGGTGGTTGCGACCGACACCGTCTACCCGCACGCTCCGGCCCGGAAATGGGACGAAGCATTGCGGACCCTTGTGGGCCTGGCCAAGAAGCACGGCGTCGAACTCGTCGCGATCGGCAACGGCACCGCCTCACGGGAGACGGACAAGCTCGCCGCAGAACTGCTGAAGCAGCTCGCCATGGATTCCGGCGCAGCGCAGCAGGGTTCCAAACCGCAGAAGATCGTGGTGTCCGAGGCCGGAGCGTCGGTGTATTCAGCGTCGGCGCTCGCCGCGGCCGAGCTGCCTGGCATGGACGTATCCCTGCGCGGCGCGGTATCGATTGCCAGGCGGCTGCAGGATCCGCTTGCGGAGCTGGTGAAGATAGAGCCGAAGTCGATCGGCGTCGGGCAGTACCAGCATGACGTCACGGCCGCGAAGCTGGACCGCAGCCTGGACGCCGTCGTCGAGGACTGCGTGAACGCCGTGGGAGTGGACGTCAACACCGCCTCGCCCGCGCTGCTGAGCCGGGTGGCCGGCGTCGGGCCGCTGCTGAGTGAGAACATCGTGGCGTACCGGAACGAACACGGACCCTTCAACA
Organism: Arthrobacter sp. 05T420; assembly: GCF_056396305.1. Lineage (NCBI taxonomy): Bacteria > Bacillati > Actinomycetota > Actinomycetes > Micrococcales > Micrococcaceae > Arthrobacter > Arthrobacter sp. 05T420. Next base: position 11,743 of record NZ_JBFTLG010000033.1, read on the forward strand.
AGCGCAGCGAGCTGAAGAAGGTCCCGCGGCTGGGCGCCAAGGCTTTTGAGCAGTGCGCCGGCTTCCTGCGGATCACCGGGGGAGCGGAGCCGCTGGATGCCTCCAGCGTGCATCCGGAGGCCTACCCGGTGGCCCGGAAAATCAAGGCGGCGGCCGGGAAGGCACCGGCCGCGGGAAGCTATGCGGCGCTGAACCCGCAGGACTTCGTGGACGGCTCCTTTGGCCTGCCCACGGTGCAGGACATCATCGCCGAGCTCGAGAAGCCGGGCCGTGACCCGCGTCCGGCTTTCGCAGCGGCAGCGTTCTCGGAAGGCATCGAGAAGATCTCGGACCTGAGGCCGGGCATGGTGCTGGAGGGAACTGTGACCAACGTGGCGGCATTCGGCGCGTTCGTCGACGTCGGGGTGCACCAGGATGGGCTCGTGCACGTGTCCGCGCTGGCCAACCGCTTTGTCTCGGATCCCCGCGAGGTGGTCAAGTCCGGCCAGGTGGTCCGGGTCAAGGTGCTGGAAGCGGACCCGGAGCGCAAGCGCATCTCGCTGACGCTAAGGCTCGACGACGAACCCGGAGCCCCCGCGGGACGTGCGGCTTCCACGGAACGTGCGGCCGGCGGACGTGGGGCCGGCGGACGTGGGGACGGCGGCCGCGATGGCCGGGCGGCTGGTGGACGCGGGGACTCGCGGGCGGAACGACCGCGACAGTCGGCGCCGCAGGCGACGTCGAATCAGCCGTCGAATCAGCCGGCCGGGAAACCGGCGGCCGACCGGCAAACGCCCGGGCGCAGCACACAGGCCAGGCAACCGCAAAAGGCGACGCCCACGCCGTCGCCCGTCAACACGGCGATGGCCGAGGCGCTCCGGCAGGCCGGCCTGGGCAAATAGCTCCTCCTCGAGCCGCAGGGACGCCGGCGCCGGACCCGCACTTACCGTTTATCGCTGATTTCCTACCGCTTGGCGCATAAGTAGTACGTTTGCTGACGATTTGAACCATGATTGCCGGAGGCAACGGTCCTCTGCCGGAAGCTCGATCAGAGGCCCTGGCAGAGGACCGTCGCTCCAATGTGCAAGACACCGATGTCGTTGACGAGCAGGGGAGCATTCATGGGCTGGCTGGACCGCGAACGAACCATCGCCCCGCCGGGATTCAACCGGTGGCTCGTACCCCCAGCAGCGCTCGCCGTGCACCTGTGCATCGGCCAGGCCTACGCGACCAGCGTCTACAAGACCGCGCTGGTGAAGCACTTCGGCGCGAGCCTGACCGAGATCGGCGTGATCTTCTCCGTCGCGATCGTGATGCTAGGCCTCTCGGCCGCCATCATGGGCACCTGGGTGGACAAGAACGGGCCACGGAAGGCGATGTTCACCTCGGCCGTGTTCTGGGCCAGTGGCTTCCTGATCGGTTCCCTGGGTATCTTCAGCCACCAGCTCTGGCTCGTCTATCTCGGCTACGGCGTCGTCGGCGGCATTGGCTTGGGCATCGGCTACATCTCCCCAGTCTCCACCCTGATCAAATGGTTCCCCGACCGGCCCGGACTGGCCACCGGCATGGCCATCATGGGGTTCGGCGGCGGCGCCCTGATTGCCAGTCCGGTCTCCACGGCGCTGCTCAAGATGTACGATCCCAACTCCGGCGCCAAGGGCTGGGTGGCCAGCGGCGAGTCCGTGGGCAAGCTCTTCCTGACCCTCGCCGTGATCTACCTGGCCTACATGATGTTCGGCGCCTTCACCATCAAGGTCCCGGCGGAGGGCTGGAAGCCGGCAGGCTTCGACCCCGCAAAGGTCAAGGCTGCCTCCCTGGTCACCACGGAGAACGTCTCCGCCAGGAACGCGGTCAAGACCAAACAGTTCTGGCTCGTGTGGATCGCCTTGTTCTGCAATGTCACGGCAGGCATCGGCATCCTTGAACAGGCCGCCCCGATGATCCAGGACTTCTTCCGCCAGCCCGACGGCACTTCGATGGTCAGCGCTGCTGTGGCCGCCGGCTTCGTGGGGCTGCTGTCGATCGGCAACATGTCGGGCCGCTTTGCCTGGTCCGCCACCTCCGACGTCACCGGACGCAAGCGCATCTACATGGTCTACCTCGGCGTCGGCGCCGTGCTCTACACCGTGCTGGCCCTGGCCGGGTCGACGTCGACCGTCCTTTACGTGGCCCTCGCCTTCGTCATCATCTCCTTCTACGGCGGCGGGTTCGCGACCGTCCCCGCCTACCTTCGCGACCTCTTCGGCACGTTCCAGGTCGGCGCCATTCACGGCCGTCTCCTGACGGCCTGGTCCGCGGCCGGCGTCGCAGGACCGTTGATCGTCAATGCCTTCCTGGACGCGCAGGGCAAGCCCGGCGCGCTCAACGCCGCGTCCTACCAGCCGGCCCTGCTGACCATGGTGGGGCTGCTGGTAGTCGGTTTCGTGGCAAACCTGCTGGTCTCGCCGGTAAACGCGCGCTTCCACGAACCCCGCGCCGGCCGCGTGCGGTCCGAAGAACCTGCCTTGGAGGCCTGAAATGAGCACTGCACAGACACCGGTGACGCCGGTGACGCCGTCCACCGGAAAATTGGTCATCGCGTGGGCACTCGTCGGCGTGCCGCTCGCGTATGGCGTTTACGAAACCCTCACACGAGTGGCGGCCCTGTTTGGTTGACACGGTGGTTGCAGAAGTCTTTAGGGACCGTCCGCGCGCGGCCCGGATGCCGTTCACCAGGCCGGAGCCATTCACCACCCGCCCCACGCTGCAAGGCACCTTCGGGATGAGCGCGTCCACGCACTGGCTCTCGACGGCGGCCGCCCAGGCTGTGCTGGAGCGCGGCGGCAACGCCTTCGACGCCGCGGTGGCGGGAGCATTCGTGCTCCACGTGGTGGAGCCGCACCTCAACGGGCCCGGCGGAGACATGACCGGGATCTTCGTCACCGCGGACCGGCCGGACCAGCCAATAGTCCTGATGGGGCAGGGGCCGGCGCCGGCCGGGGCTACCGTAGAGCACTATGTTGCCGAAGGCCTGGACCTCGTTCCTGGCTCGGGTGCCCTGGCCGCCGCGGTGCCCGCCGCCGTCGACGCCTGGCTCCTGCTGCTGCGTGACCACGGGACGTGGGAGCTGGACGCGGTGCTGGAATTCGCGATCGGCTACGCGCGGGACGGCCATCCGATGCTCGGCCGGGTCGGAACCACCATTGCGGCCGTGTCTGCGCTGTTCCAAACGCATTGGCCCACGTCAGCTGAGCTGTGGATGCCCGGTGGAAGGATCCCTGCCGAAGGTGAGCTGGTGTGGAACCCGGCCTATGCCCGCACCCTGGAACGACTCGTGGAGGCCGGAGTCAAGGCATCTACCCGCGAGGAAGGAATTGATGCGGCCCGGCACGAGTGGCGCGAGGGCTTCGTGGCCCGCGCCATGGTGGATTCGGTTCAGGCCCCGCACCGGCATTCCTCGGGTACGGATCACTGCGGGGTGCTGGCCCTGGCGGATCTGGCCGGGTTCGAAGCCGGATACGAGGCGGCGGCCACCGTTGAGTTCCGGGGTCACACGATCGCCAAGACCGGACCTTGGGGCCAGGGCCCGGCGCTGCTGCAGACCCTGGCCATCCTGTCCGGATTCGAGGCCCGCTACCTAGACCCGTCCACTGAATTGGGGGCGCACACCATCCTGGAAGCGCAGAAGCTAGCGCTCGCGGACCGGGAGGCGTACTACGGCGACACCGACGTCCCGCTGGAGTACCTGCTCTCTGCTGACTATTGCGCCAGCCGCCGGGCGTTGATCACAGACCGGGCGTCCCACGATTTCCGACCCGGCACTGTGCCCGGGCGGGAACCCTACGTGCCGCCGCTGCGTACCGAGTACACGCAGCCGGCGTTCGCGGGGTCTGCGTCGGCGGCCGGACTCGGCGTCGGCGAGCCCACCGTGACACCCGCGGGGGAGACCCGCGGCGATACGTGCCACATCGACGTCGTGGACCGCTGGGGCAACATGGTCTCGGCCACTCCATCCGGTGGCTGGCTGCAGTCCTCACCTGCGATCCCGGAGCTTGGCTTCTGCCTGGGTACGCGGCTGCAGATGACCTGGCTGGAGCCTGGCACACCGTCCACGCTGACGCCCGGCAAACGCCCGCGCACCACCTTGACGCCGACTCTCGTGCTGCGAGACGGCCACGCCGTGTCCGCGCTGGGTTCACCCGGCGGTGACCAGCAGGACCAATGGCAGCTGCCGTATCTGTTGCGGACCATCGTAGGCGGATACTCGCCGCAGCAAGCCATCGATGCGCCGACGTTCCATACGACGTCGATGCCCGGGTCCTTCTGGCCGCGGACCTGGGAGCCGGGCGGCGCCGTCGTCGAGAACCGGCTGGGGGAGGACGTCATCGCGGGGCTGGAACGCCGCGGGCATGTCGTCACCCGGGCCGGCGACTGGGCGCTGGGGCGGCTGTCCGCCGTCGTGCGGGATCCTGAGACCGGCGTCCTGCAGGCCGCGGCGAATCCGCGCGGTGCGCAGGGGTACGCGGCTGGCCGGTAGTGGGTGCGCCCCACCTGGCGGGAACGTTCAGCCGACGAATTCGTTGAGTGCGATCACGTTGCCTTCCGGATCTTTCAGAAAGACTGACTCGGCTATGCCGAAGTCCATGACGTCCCCGACGATTGCTCCCTCCAGGCCCGCGAAGCTGGCCACGACCGGAGGCTGGAAGCTGGCGTCGCGGGCCTTCAGCAAATCAACGATCTCCTCGAGGCCGGTCACCATGAAGCTGATCATCGGGTAGGGCGACGGTACCCGGTCCGGCATCTCGCTGGGGGCGAGGCTGGAGCCACCCGCGGCGCCGAGCACCATGGGGTTGCCCGTGGGGACCGTGAAAAGATCCAGGCCGAGGACATCACGGTAGAACGTCCGGCCGCGCCGCGTGCTGCGGCGACCGTCCCGTGGCGCCTGTCATGCTGCCGTCATGTTCTGCGGCGCCCTGTCAGGCCGCAGCGACTGGATTTGTGGGTCGGAAGTAGTGGTTGCGTCTGGGGTGTTGGCGGGGGTCGAGGTGGGGTGGCGGGATGAACCAGGGGATCCCGGATTTGAGCC
>NZ_JBFTLG010000034.1:0-8819 GCF_056396305.1 Arthrobacter sp. 05T420
GCATGACCCCGACACGCCGGGCCGCGGCGAGTATCGACATCCCGCCACACACCATGTCAACGAAGTCGGTGCGGGTATTCGGAGGAAACAGCTTGACCATAAAACGCTCCATCAATCAGAGCGTTGCTACGACCATATGACTTTGCCCGCCCGACATGGGCCGGAAGTGACCCCGCGATGTCTTGGATGGGCCGTTTTGCACTGCGTGGCACCTTCTGCGTATCCTTGGTTGGCTAGTTAATAGCAATTGGAGACGTGCCAGAGCGGCCGAATGGGCTTCACTGCTAATGAAGTGTGGGGCACAACTCCACCGGGGGTTCAAATCCCCCCGTCTCCGCGTTTGGCCCCGGTCCTTGGACCGGGGCCTTTTGCGTTCCCGGGCACATCGGCTGCGGCGCCAAGCCTCGCCTGCGCGGAGGCCCGCTCCCGGGCAGATCAGGGCGGATCGGCGTCGTTCATCCGCCCTGATCTGCACCCGAGACGAGTGAGCGGCGCTGCTGCGGCGCCGTCGGCAGCAAGTCCGGTTCCCGTCCGGTGGCCGGACGCCTCGCGGCCGCCGGCCGATCCGGATGGCAGGATAGGCCCATGTCGAGCAACAAGGAATTTGACGCCATCATCGTCGGCGGCGGCCACAACGGCCTGGCCGCGGCCGCGTACTTGGCCAAGGCTGGGCGTGAGGTCCTGGTCCTGGAAAAGCTGGAGCACCCCGGCGGCGCCGCGGTGTCCGCGCACGCGTTCGACGGCGTCGATGCCCGCCTCTCGCGCTACTCGTACCTCGTCAGCCTCCTGCCCCAGCAGATCATCGACGACCTCGGCCTGCGGATCACGCTGGCGCGGCGGCGCTATTCCTCGTACACCCCGGACCCCGCGGACGGCAGCCGGGCCCTGTTGGTGGACAACGGGGACGAGGCCGCCACTGCGGCGTCCTTCGCCGCCGTCGGCGCGCCCGACGGCGAGTTCCGCGCCTTCACCGCGTTCTATGCCGCCTGCCGGCAGCTCACCGAGGCCCTCTGGCCCACCATGACCTCGCCGCTGCTGGCGCGGTCCGAAGCGCGGTCTCTCGCCGCCCGGGCCGGCGCTGCCGAGGCATGGGAGGCGATGATCGAACATCCCATCGGGGATGCCATCAGCAAGGAGCTGGGCAACGACCTGGTCCGCGGCGTGGTGCTGACGGATGCGCTGATCGGGACCTTCGCCCGGGCCGACGACCAGGACCTGCAGCAAAACATCTGCTTCCTCTACCACCTGATCGGCGGCGGGACGGGCGACTGGGACGTGCCGGTCGGCGGCATGGGCGCGGTGTCCGGCGAGCTGGAGCGGGCCGCCCGCGACGCCGGCGCGACCATCCTGACCTCCGCGGACGTCACGGCCGTCCGGCCCGGCGGCGTCGTGGACTATCGCCACGGCGGGCAGGACCACACGTCTTCCGCGCGGTGGGTGCTGTCCAATGTGGCGCCGGCAGTCCTGGACCGGCTCCGCAGCCGGCCTGCCGCGGGCCCCGCTGGCATTTCAGCGGGCGCTGCCCCGGTGCTCGCCGCCGGCATTACGGCAGGCGGCATTTCAGCGGGCGCTGCCGGCAATCCGAACCATCGCCGCGAGGGCGCCCAGGTCAAGGTCAATCTGCTGCTCAAGCGCCTTCCGCGGCTGCTGGACGGATCCGTCAGCCCGGAGGCCGCCTTCGGCGGGACGTTCCACATCAACGAGACGTGGTCCCAGCTCGACGCCGCCTACAGCGCCGCCGCGGCCGGATCAGTGCCCGCACCGCTGCCGTGCGAAATCTACTGCCATTCGCTGACGGACCCCAGCATCCTGTCCCCGGAACTGCAGGCCGCCGGAGCCCAGACGCTGACCGTCTTTGGCCTGCACGTCCCGGACCGGCTGGTCACGGCCGAGAACAACGAGGAACGCCGCGCCGAACTGCAGGCGGCCGTCCTGGCCTCCCTGAACTCCGTCCTGGCCGAGCCGATTGAGGACCTGCTCCTGACGGATCCGGACGGCCGGCCCTGCATCGAAACCAAGACCACCCTGGACATCGAACGCGCCGTCGGCATGCCGCGGGGCAACATTTTCCACGGCGGCCTCGACTGGCCCTTCGTGGAGGACGGCGAACCGCTGGACACCCCGGCGCGCCGCTGGGGCGTGGCGACGGACGATCCACGGATCCTGCTCTGCGGCTCAGGCGCCCGCCGCGGCGGCGCCGTCAGTGCCATCGGCGGTCACAACGCCGCCATGGCCGTGCTGGAATCGGAACCTCCGCTCCGCAATGGGTGAACCGGAACTCGGAGACACGCGCATGAAGGCCTCCTCGCGCAGCGCCGTCCCGGCCGGGGGCAGCTGGAGCCCGCGGCTGGCCCTCCTCGTGGCCGCGACGTTCTTCATGGAATTCCTGGACGGGACCGTCCTGACCACGGCCATCCCCAGCATCGCCGCGGATTTCTCCGTGCCGGCCGCCGACGTCAACATCACCATGACGGCCTACCTGATGACGGTGGCGATGGGCATCCCGCTCAGCAGCTGGCTCGCGGAGCGGCTCGGTGCGCGCCGGGTTTTCTGCCTCGCCATCGCGATCTTCACGGCCGCGTCGCTGCTCTGCGCGCTCAGCCAGGACCTCACCATGCTGACCCTGAGCCGTGTCCTGCAGGGTGCCGGGGGCGCCATGATGGTCCCTGTGGGCACGCTGGTGGTGCTCCGCGGAACCCCGAAGAAGGAACTGCTGCGGGCCACCGCCTTCCTGGTGTGGCCCGGGCTGCTGGCCCCGGTCCTTGCCCCGCTCGTGGGCGGAGCGCTCACCACGTACCTGTCCTGGCACTGGATCTTCCTGGTCAACCTCCCCCTGGGCCTGGCGGCGTTCCTGGCCGCGCTGCGCTTGGTCCCCTCAGTGAGCGGCGACAGCACGCGGCGCCTCGACTGGCTCGGCCTGGCCCTGACCACGCTCGGGGTGGGCTCCCTGCTGGTCGGTCTGGAACTGATCGGCGGCCGGGACGCCGGGCTGCTGGCAGCCGCAGGGATCGTGGTGGGCCTGCTGTTCCTGGCCGCCGCCGCGGCCTGGATGCGGCGGACCAGCACGCCGCTGTTCAATTTGTCCGTCTTCGGCGCACGGACGTTCCGCGCGACGGCGACGGGAGGCTTTGTGTACCGCCTGACCATCAGCGCCGTGCCGTTCCTGCTGCCGCTGATGTTCCAGGCCGGCTTCGGCTGGGACCCGCTGCGCGCCGGGGCGATGGTGTCCGCCGTGTTCGTGGGCAACATCGGGATTAAGCCTGCCACCACGCCCCTGATCCGGCGCTTCGGCTTCAAACCTGTTCTGGTGTTTGCGTCGCTGGCGTCCGCGGCCACTTTTGCGCTGTGCGCGCTGCTCGACGCCGGCACGCCGGAGCCGCTGATTGTCGCCGTGCTGGTGGCCAGCGGGGCGTTCCGCTCGATCGGGTTCTCGGCCTACGCATCCGTCCAGTACGCCGACGTCGCCCCGGCCCAGCTGCCGTCCGCCAACGCCGTCTCCGCCACGCTCGTGCAACTCTCCACCGCGGCAGGAATTGCCGTCGGGGCGCTCCTGCTGCGGGTCTTCGAGGCAAGCAGCCAGGGCGCAGGAGCCACCGGTCTCGCCACGGGCGATCCGGCGGCGCCATACCGGGCAGCGTTCGTGGCCATCGCGGTCCTGATGCTCCTGAGCACGCTGGACAGCCTGGCCCTCCCCCGCCACGCCGGCGCCGAGGTCAGCCGGCCTGGCCCAACACCAACGGCAGAACGGCGCCGGCGCCGGCGAGCCTGAGGGCCCGCCCGGAGATGGTCAAGGTCCAGCGGCTGTCCACGAGGTCGTCCACCAGCAGGACGCTCTGGCCACGGATTCCAGCCAGGGCCTCCTCCAGCTCCGGGCCCACCACCAGCCGGTCCCAGACTCCGGCGAGCCGGTAGGCGCTGTTCCCGCCGCGGCCGCCCGTGGGCCCGCCGTGGTTGAGCTGCAGCTGGCCCAGATACGGGATGCGGCCGATCTCGGAGATCCCGCGGGCCAGGGAGTCCACCAACTGCGGCTTACTACGGGAGGGCAGGCTGATGATCGCGGCGGGCCGGCCGGCCCCGCTCCAGCCCGGGGTCCGGGCATCTGCTGTGCCCCATTCCTTCAGCACCTGGACGCAGGCCTGCAGCATGCCGGGGTCAACGGCCCGGTCGGGCGCACCGGCGGCGAACGCCTCGCGCAGGGCCCCGCCCCAGCCAAGGTCAGTCAGGCGCGCCAGCACGCGGCCGTCGGCGAGGGCTTCATCCGGCTTGATCTTGCCCTTGACCGGCACACCCAGGCGGTCCATGCCGCTGGGCCACTGCAGCCGCGGTTCAAGGACGACGCCGGCCCGGCGAAGGGTCTGCCCGGCAGTCTTCGTGGCGTCCTCGGCGATGTCGGCCCGGAACCAGCGGCCCGCGCAGTTGTCGCAGCGGCCGCAGGCGCGGGCTGTTTCGTCGTCAAGCACCGAGGTGATGTATTCCATCCGGCAGCCGGCGGTGTCCTGGTAGATGACCATCGAGTCCTGTTCATCCACCCGGGCCTCGGCGATCCGGCTGTACCGCTCGGCGTCGTAATTCCATGGCTGTCCCGTGGAGCGCCAGCCGCCGCCGACGCGTTCGACGGCGCCGTCCACGGCCAGGACCTTCAACAACAGCTCCAGCGGGGTGCGGCGCAGGTCCACCCGGGCCTCAAGCGCCACCGTGGACACCGCCGCTCCGGCTTCGGCCAGGGCTGTCAGGACGGCGGCAGCCTTTTCCTCGGACGGCATGGACGCGGTGGCGAAGTACTGCCAGATGTCGCGGTCCTCCGAACCGGGCAGCAGCAGGACGTCGGCGTTCGCCGCGCCACGCCCGGCGCGGCCCACCTGCTGGTAGTACGCCACCGGCGAGGACGGCGCGCCAAGGTGCACCACGAAGCCGAGGTCCGGCTTGTCGAAGCCCATGCCGAGCGCTGACGTGGCCACGAGCGCCTTGACCTGGTTGTCCTTCAGGAGCTGCTCGGCGCGTTCCCGGTCCGCGGGGTCCGTGCGGCCGGTGTAGGCGAGCACCTCGTGCCCCGCTTCGGCCAGGAGGCGGGCCGTGTCCTCGGCTGCCGAAACGGTGAGTGTGTAAATGATGCCGCTGCCCTGCAAATCCTGCAGGTGGGTCAGCAGCCAGCCCAGCCGTTCGCGGGAATCGGGCAAGGTCAGGACACCCAGGCGGAGCGAATCCCGGCCCAGGGCTCCCCGGATGGTGAGCACGTCCTTGCCGAGCTGCTCCTCGATGTCATGCACCACCCGGGAATTGGCCGTGGCGGTGGTGGCGAGCACCGGCACGGTGTCCGGCAGCTGCGTGATGAGGTCCGCGATGCGCCGGTAGTCGGGGCGGAAGTCGTGGCCCCAGTCCGAGATGCAGTGGGCCTCGTCAATCACCAGCAGCCCGGTCCGGCGCACGAGTTCGGGGAGCTGGTTTTCCCGGAAGGACGGGTTGGTGAGGCGTTCAGGCGAAACCAGCAGGACGTCCACTTCATCGGCGGCGAGCTGCTCGCGGACCGTGTCCCACTCCAACTGGTTCGCCGAGTTGATGGCGACCGCCCGTACCCCTGCCCGCGCCGCGGCGGCGACCTGGTCGCGCATGAGAGCCAGCAGCGGTGACACGATCAGGGTGGGGCCGGCGCCGCGGCGGCGCAGCAGCAGGGAGGCGACGAAATAGACGGCCGACTTCCCCCAGCCGGTGCGCTGCACCACCAGGGCCCGCCGGCCGCCGTCGACCAGGGCCTCAATGGCCTCGAACTGGCCGTCATGGAACTCCGCCTCAGGGTGGCCCACGAGCTCGCGCAGCACAGTCTGGGCCTGTTCCCGGGTCGAGGCCGTGGTGTCGGCGAGGGCGGTGCTGGAAGGGGCGTTCTGGTTACTGGCCATTGCTTCAGTATCCCAGCCTCCTCCGACAGCCATGAAGCCAAGGGTCCGCTATGTGCACAATCCCAGCGTGTGGATACCGGCCGCGGCGTCAGGGCCGCAACGTAAGATAGGACGCGTGACTACGGACAAGACAAAGACTTTTGACCTCTCGACCTCGTTCAAAGCCTATGACGTGCGCGGAATCGTAGGGCAATCCATCACCGCGGAGATCGTTGAAGCCGTCGGTGCCGCCTTCGTCGACGTCCTGGAGCTCGAGGGGCAGACCGTGCTGGTGGGCGGCGACATGCGACCCTCCTCCCCCGAGTTCGCCAAAGCCTTTGCCAACGGCGCGGCCACCCGCGGAGCCAACGTCCAGCTCCTGGACCTGATCTCCACCGACGAGCTCTACTACGCGTGCGGCGCCCTCAACGCCGCCGGCGCCACGTTCACCGCGAGCCACAACCCGGCCGAATACAACGGCATCAAGATGGCCAAGGCCGGCGCCGTGCCAATCTCCTCCGAAACCGGACTCATGGAAATCCAGGCCCGCGCCGAGGAATACCTCAACGCCGGCACCATCCCCGCCGCCGGCACCCGCGGCCTGGTGGGCGTGCAGGACGTCCTCAAGGGCTATGCGGAGTACCTGCGCGACCTGGTGGACCTGCGCGGTTCCCGGCCGCTGAAGGTTGTGGTGGATGCCGGCAACGGCATGGCCGGCCTCACCACTCCGGCCGTGCTTGGCGATGCCCTGCTGCCCATGCTCCCTTTGGAGATTGTGCCCCTGTACTTCGAGCTCGACGGATCATTCCCGAACCACCCGGCCAACCCGCTGGAGCCGGAAAACCTGCGCGATCTGCAGGCCGCCGTCGTCGAGCATGGCGCGGACATCGGCCTGGCCTTCGACGGCGACGCCGACCGTTGCTTCGTGATCGACGAAAAGGGCGAGCCCGTCTCGCCGTCGGCCATCACCGGCATGGTGTCCCGTCGCGAGATCGCCCGCGCCCAGGGCCTCGGCGAAGACACGCCCACCGTCATCCACAACCTGCTGACCTCCCGCGCGGTTCCGGAGCTGGTGGAGCGCCTCGGCGGCCGCCCTGTCCGCACCCGGGTGGGGCACTCCTTCATCAAGGCCGTCATGGCCGCGGAGGGAGCCATCTTCGGCGGGGAGCACTCGGCCCACTTCTACTTCCGCGACTTCTGGAATGCGGACACCGGCATGCTCGCAGCCATGCACGTCCTGGCCGCCCTGGGCGAACAGGACGGTCCGCTCTCCGAGCTCGGCCGCGAATACGAGCCGTACCAGTCCTCCGGCGAGATCAACTCGGAAATCGAGGACAAGACCGCCGCAGTGGAGCGGGTCCGCAAGGATTTCCACGACGACGACGTCGAGGTCGACTACCTCGACGGCAGCACCTTTATCGCCGCCGACGGCAGCTACTGGTTCAACCTGCGACCGTCCAACACCGAGCCGTTCCTGCGCCTCAACGTCGAAGCCACGGACACTGCCACCATGGAACGCGTCCGCGACCGCGTCCTGGCGCTGGTCCGGGGCTAGCCGTGGCCGTACATCCGGAAGAATCCCCGAACGCCGGTTCCTGGCGCGATTCCGTGCCGGACGCCAGCGCCACGGACCTGGAGAACCTGCTGGGCACCGGCGTCGGCGCCGCGCAGGAGCAACTCGAGCGCAACGGCGGTTTCCTGCCCTTCGCCCTGGTGGTCCAGAATGACGGCGAAGTCCGGCTGGTTGCCGTGACCCCGGCGGACGCGAGCGACGGATCGGACGCAGACTTCGACGCGGACGCCATGATCCGGGACCTCCACGAGCTGCTCCGGCAGCATCGGGAGGAGTTCCGGGCCGCCGCCGTCGTCTGTGACATCACGCTGCTCGAGGAAGACTCGGACGCCATCCACGTGGCCGCAGAGCACCAGGACGGCTCCCTGTTCGCCGCAGTCCTGCCCTATGCCCCCAACGCAGGAACGCACGAACTCGAGTTCGGCCAGCTGGCCGCCGATACCAACGAGCCCGCCGTCTGGGTGGACTAGACCTCCCTTAGGTTGGGGATATGAAGATCAATGCGTTCGCCGATGTGAGCCTGCGCGCTTTGCTGGTGCTCGCCGCCGTTCCGGACGGCGGGCTCCTGACGACGCAGAGCATCGCCGACGCCGTCGGCACGCCGTATAACCATGTCAGCAAGGCGATGGCGAGGCTGCGCGCCCTGGGCATGATCGACGTCGAACGCGGCCGCAACGGCGGTTCCCGGCTGAGCAGCGCCGGCCGGACCGCCACGGTTGGCCAGGTGCTGCGGCAACTCGACACCCGCCTGGACCCTGCCGACTGCATCGGCTCGGGCGGCACGTGCCCGCTCATCACCGAGTGCCGCCTCCGGGCCGGGCTTGCCCGGGCCCGCGAAGCCTTTTATCGCGAACTCGACGGGATCGAGATCGCCTCGCTGCCGACAGCCCGGCAGATGGCACCAGTCTTTGAGGCGATCGGCTTGCGCCCAGGGCTCTAGGTATTCGCCCCACTGGCCCTCCCCCGCGGTCCCGATGACGGGAGCTGAAGAAGTCCAGGACTACCCCCTACTTGGTCCACGGGACCGCATCCCAAGTAGGGCTACGCGTTGACACCGGACCGGCCTCAGATGACAAAGTACCCCCAAGGATGTCACTACCGCCGGGGAGCCTCTTTGCTTTCGGCCACGCGAAAGGCCACCGATGAAGAGACTTCGCAGGCTAGCCACTGTCGGCGCGGGTGCGCTCCTATTTTCGCTGATGAGCGTCCCCCCAGCCCACGCGGCGCCGACCGTGGTGGCGGTGGCGCCGGCCGCGGACACCTACACCTCGTCGTCGGCGCCCACCACGGACTTTGGCACCAGCGGCTCGCTCGCCGTCTACGGCTCTCCCGAGAACACGGCAGTCCTGCGGTTCCAGTTCCCGGCCGCCCCG
>NZ_JBFTLG010000035.1:0-2876 GCF_056396305.1 Arthrobacter sp. 05T420
CTTCTCGCTGGTCTCCCTCTCGGCGACTTAGAAAACAATACACCCACCCACGCCCCACCGCAACTCCACCCCCGGCCACGGCCCCACCACCCCGCAACCCCGGAAATCCGCGGCAGAACACCGCTCCCGACCCCCAAACGGCACCCCGGGACGGCCTATCCTCCCTGTACCCTCCATCACATCCTCGCGTTGCGGCGGATACCATCGGAGGGTGAGGGCACACCGCCGGCGCCAGAGACGAACATCGCTCCATCGAAGTGCGTCCCGGCCGGCCGCCAGGGGCCTTTCGCAGCAGCAGGTGACAGCACGGGTCGAGCGTGGGCTTACCAACCGCGTGCCGGACACCCCAGCCGTAGCCTGTGGCAAATCTTCCGGGCCAACGTCTTCACGCTCTTCAACGCAATCGTCGGCACCAGCTTCCTCCTCCTGCTGCTTCTGGGGCAATGGCAGGATGCCCTGTTCGGACTCGCCGCGGTCGGCAACGCCGTGATCGGCGTCGTCGAGGAATACAGGGCCAAGAAGTCCTTGGACCGGCTGGCTGTTCTTGACGCCCCACTCGCACGGGTGCTGCGCGATGGTGAAATCCAGGAGATCGCCACGGCCGACGTCGTCCGCGACGAGGTCCTGGTGCTCCGGGCCGGAGATCAGGTCACCGCGGACGCCGCCGTACTCGACGCGTCCGGCCTCGAGGTGGACGAGTCGCTCCTCACTGGCGAAGCGGATCCCGTGGGCAAGGACGCAGGATCCGAAGTGCTCTCCGGATCGATCATTGTGGCCGGCCACGGCAGGGCCCAGGTTGTCCGAGTCGGGGCAGCGGCGTTCGCGAGCCGACTGACTGCAGATGCGCGCCGCTTCTCGCTGGTGAACTCCGAGATCCGCAACAGCCTCAACCGCGTACTCGGTTGGATTGCCTGGGTGCTCCTGCCTATGGCGATCCTCGTGCTCAACGGCGAGATCCGGGCGCGCGGCGGCTGGGAGGCCGTCCAATCCGCGGGGGCGTGGACGGCGGTCTTAGTGGGCCTCATTGCCAGCGTGATCGCCATCGTCCCGCTGGGACTCGTGCTGTTGACGAGTGTTGCCTTCGCCGTTGGCGGAGTCCGGCTCGCTAAACACAACGTGCTGATCCAGGAACTCGCGGCTGTTGAGGGACTGGCGCGCGTCGACGTACTGTGCATGGACAAGACGGGCACCCTCACGGAGGGTGGACTGGTCTTTGATGCTCTACACCTTTTGGTGCCGGAGCCGGGATGGGAGCAGGTCCTCGCATGGTTCGGCGCTGAACCTGAGGCGAATGCCACAGCACGCTGCCTGAGCACTGTTTTTGAGGACGACGGCGGCCTTCAGCCGATCTCGACGGTGCCGTTCTCCTCCGCCCGGAAGTGGAGCGGGGTCAGTTTCGACGGACGAACCCGTGCGGCGCACACCTGGATTCTCGGGGCACCGGAAATGGTCCTTGTCGAGGACCCGGCCCGGCCCCAGCCGCTAGCGATCCCCGCGCGCCACGGCACCGTACCGGGCCAGTCCGACGGACCGGATCGGCAAGACGTACTGCGCCAGGCCGGCGACTTGGCGGAGACCGGGCTGCGGACCCTGATTCTGGCCCGCGGCGGGCAGCTACCTGACGAGGGGAAGATGGAGCAGCTGCCGGAGTCGCTCCGTCCTGTTGCACTCCTGACTTTCCGGGAACAGCCCCGTTCGGATGCCCGGGAGACCCTCAAGTTCTTCCGCGCCGAAGGTGTCGGTTTGAAGATCATTTCCGGTGACGATCCCCGGACCGTTGCCGCTATTGCCCGCCAAGTTGGCCTGGAGGTCACGGAGGGCTTCGACGCACGCTCTCTGCCGGAGGACCCGCTGCAGCTGGAGGAGGTGATGGAATCAAATATGGTGTTTGGCAGGGTGACGCCCGCCCAGAAGAGGCAGATGGTCGAGGCACTCCAGCGCCGGGGACATACTGTGGCAATGACCGGCGACGGCGTCAACGACGCCCTCGCGCTCAAGACGGCCGATCTTGGCATCGCCATGGACTCTGCGGCACCCGCCACGAAGGCTGTGGCGCGCCTGGTGTTGCTCGACGGCCGCTTCGACCGGCTTCCCGGAGTCCTCGCTGAGGGCAGGCAGGTCATTGCCAATATTGAGCGGGTCTCCAGCCTCTTCCTCAGTAAAACAGTCTATGCGACTGCCATCGCGATGACCTTCGGGCTCCTGCAGTGGGAGTTCCCGTTTCTTCCCCGCCAGCTATCCTTCACAGACGGCCTGACGATCGGAATCCCGGCCTTCTTCTTGGCGCTCATGCCGAACCCACGCCGCTATCAGCCCGGGTTCCTGCGCCGGTCACTGTGGTTCTCCTTGCCTGCAGGACTGATCGTGACGGCTTCCCTGCTCACACTGAACGCACTCGCGCCGCTGGCCGGCACGGCCACGCCAGAACAAGTCAGCAGCGCCTCTGTGCTGACGCTGTCCATGGTCGGGCTGTGGATACTCTCAGCTGTCTCCCGGCCTCTTAATGCAGGTCGTCTGGCCGTGGTGGTGGGCATGAGTGTCTCGCTGGTGCTCCTGCTCAACGTGCCGCTCGCGCAGGAGTTCTTCCTGCTCTCCCGCCCACCCGGCGGGTTGTTGCTGGCGGCCGTGGTGTGCGGGGCAGGCGGGGGCCTCGCGGTCGAGGTCCTGGCCCAGATCCATGCCCGGATCTTCCCGGTCGCGGGAGGGTTCCCGGCCGACCCGTAGCGGGTTGTGCCGGTTAAATGCGGGAGGACCCCCAACGTGGTTGGGGGTCCTCGACCGTTAATGGTGTTCCGGCGGTGACCTACTCTCCCACACCCTCCCGGGTGCAGTACCATCGGCGCTGTGGGTCTTAGCTTCCGGGTTCGGGATGGGAC
>NZ_JBFTLG010000036.1:0-2352 GCF_056396305.1 Arthrobacter sp. 05T420
AACTGGCCCATCACCGCAGCGCTCCTGCAGTTCCCGGGAACCGACGCGCAGGGTAACCACGTCAACGACGCCGACGCCACGGCCTGGGCCGAGGTCTTCACCGAGGTCAGGGACGCCGGCTTTGCCGACGCCGACCTCACCGACAGCTGGGTCCGCCCCGGCGACCTGAGCCCGGCCCGGCTTGCCGAGTTCAAGCAGACCGCGGACACCGTGGGCATCGGCGTCCCCGTCATCTCCGCCATCCGCCGCAGCGTGATCGAGGAAGGGAACTGGGAGGCGAACCTGGCCTACAGCCACCGCACCATCGACGCCGCCGCAGAGCTTGGCTGTGAGGTGGTCTCCTTCGGGCTGCACCAGGCCATCACCGCCGAGCAGCAGAAGCAGCTTTGGTTCTGGACCCTGGAGGGCTACAAGGACCCGGTCGGGGACAAGGAAACCTGGGGCAAGGCCGTGTCCCGCCTGCGGGAACTGGGCCGGCACGCGGCCGAGGTCGGGGTCCTGCTGTCCCTGGAGATGTACGAGGACACCTACCTCGGCACCGCGGACTCCTCGGTCCAGCTGGTCCAGGACATCGGCCTGGCCAACGTCGGCATCAACCCGGATATCGGCAACCTCATCCGGCTGCACCGCCCCATCGAGGACTGGCGCGAGATGGTCGCCAAGACCCTGCCGTACTCGAACTACTGGCACATGAAGAACTACATCCGCGACGAGGACGTCGCCCGGGACACCTATGTCGCGATGCCCGCCCCGATGGAATCGGGCCTGATCAACTACCGCGAGGCGTTCAAGGTCGCCCTCTCGGTGGGCTTCCAGGGCATCCTGTGCACCGAGCACTACGGCGGCGACGGCCTGTCCGTCACGGCCAGCAACCAGGACTACCTCCGCCGCCAGGTCCTGCCCAAGACCGACGGCTACGCCCTCGGCCAGAGCCAGGTGGCACAGGGCCGGCAACAGCCCGCCGGTACCCATCAGAACTGATTACCCCCGACGGATTCAATGAGGAACCATGACTCAGATCTTCGACAATCCCGCTGATTTCGCGGATGAGGCACTGGACGGCTTCGTGGCGGCCAACCGCGGCTACGTGGCCCGTGTCGACGGCGGCGTGGTCCGCTCCACCGAGGTCCCGGCCGGGCAGGTCGCCCTGGTCATCGGCGGCGGCTCCGGGCACTACCCGGCCTTCGCCGGCCTCGTGGGGCCGGGCCTGGCCACCGGCTCGGCGTGCGGGAACATGTTCGCCTCGCCCGCGGCCGGGCAGGTCTACCGGGTGGCGAAGGCCGCGAACGCCGGCGGCGGGGTGCTGCTGAGCTACGGCAACTACGCCGGTGACGTGCTGCACTTCGGCCAGGCCCAGCTGCGCCTGAACGCCGAAGGCATCGAGACCCGCACCGTCCTGGTCACCGACGACATCGCCAGCGCCCCGCCGGAGCAGATCGAGAAGCGCCGCGGCATCGCCGGGGACCTGACGGTCTTCAAGATCGCCGGCGCCGCCGCCGAGTCCGGGTTGGGCCTGGACGAGGTCGAACGGCTGGCCATCAAAACCAACCACCGCACCCGGTCCCTCGGCGTGGCGTTCGGCGGCTGCACCCTGCCCGGCGCGGACGCGCCGCTGTTCACCGTCCCGGCCGGCCAGATGTCCCTGGGCCTGGGCATCCACGGCGAACCGGGCATCTCCGAGCACCCGATGCCCACCGCCTCCGAACTCGCCGGCCTCCTGGTCAGCCGGCTCCTGGCCGACAAACCCGAGGACGCCGGCACCCGGGTGGTCGCGATCGTCAACGGCCTCGGCACGGTCAAGTACGACGAACTCTTCCTGCTCTTCGGCAAGATCGAACCGCTCCTCACCGCCGCAGGACTGACCGTGGTGGAGCCAGAATGCGGCGAGCTGGTCACCAGCCTGGACATGTCCGGGCTCTCCCTGACCCTGCTCTGGCTGGATGAGGAACTCGAGCAGTACTGGGCCGCCCCGGCCGACACCCCCGCTTTCCGCAAGGGAAACCTGGCACCCCGCGCCCGCCGCGAACTCGCCGGTCCGGAAGCCGCCTTGACCGCCGACGTCGAACGGACCACCGCAGCGGCCGCCACTCTCGGCCAGCTGGCAGCCGACCTGCTCGGCCAGACGCAGAACGTGATCATCGAGCACGAGGAAGAACTCGGCAACCTCGATGCCATCGCCGGGGACGGCGACCACGGCATCGGCATGCGCCGCGGCGTGGACGCGGCAGTCGCCGCCGCCGAGCAGGCTGCTGCGGCTGATGGCGGCGCGTCGCCGTCGCGGGTCCTGACCGCTGCCGGGGAGGCCTGGAGCGAACGCGCCGGCGGCACCTCGGGCGCGCTCTGGGGCTCGGC
>NZ_JBFTLG010000037.1:0-1556 GCF_056396305.1 Arthrobacter sp. 05T420
CTGATATGTAGGAGTTCTTTGTCAAGAGGGCAAGGGTGAGCGGTCCAAGGCTGGTTTGTCTTGGACCGCTCTTTTGTGTCCGTTCCCTGGCCTGATCTGGATGGCTGGCGCGTCGTGAACGACGGCGCTGTCAGACTGATATGCGCGGGTTGGTTACCGCAGGACGAGGTGTTCGGCTGGAGGGGTGCCGCTGGTCTAGCAATGTCGGGCGTCACCGGTGGGTACCGGTTGTCCATAGCTGTGTCGCGGGTCTCCTCCACGCTGCCAAGCCGTCCGGGCGGGGCCGGGAACGGCACGTCTAGTCATTCGTCCATGGGTGCTCCTGTTGGACGGGGGCCGCGAGGGACCAGCACCAGCCGGCCAGTTCGCGGGCGATGGCGACGTTCGCGATGACCCGGCGTTTGTGCCGGGCTTCGAATTGCTCCCATTTCCGGTGCAGCCGGTGGTTGCCCTGGTGGCCGCGGACGCGGGAAGCCTCGTCGGCTGCGTCCCAGCGGGAGCGCATGTCGCGGCTGGCGTTGTTGTAGGGGCGGCGGTGGTGCCAGGCCGCCTCGACCAGCAGCCGGCGGGCGTGGGTGTTTCCGGTCTTGGTGATCGCACCCTGGGACCGGGAGGCGCCGGAAGAGTGCTCGGAGGGGACCAGGCCCAGATACGCGCCGATGGTGGAGCCGGTGAAGCGGGTCCAGTCGCCGATCTCCACGGCGAGGCCGAAAGCGGTCAGCACCGAGATCCCGCGCAGACACATCAGGGCATGCACCACCGGGGCATACGGCTCGGTTGCCGCCATCGCGGCGATCTTCGCATCCAGCCGGTTCCGACGGTCCAGCGTCAGCTCCGCCATTTCCAGACCGGCCTCGTAGGCGGCCTGCAGGGCAGGGTCTTCGAAGTGTTGCCGGTGCAGCCAGGTGTGATGGGCGTCGGTCCAGGCATGGCCGCCGGAGTAGACGAGGCCGTGACGCAGCAGGAGCTTCGAGACAYGGTGTCTGGCCCTCATCAGGTCCGCCCGGACGTCCTCGCGGGCCCGGACCAGATCCCGGGCCGCCTCCTGGGAAGGGCCCGGGACCCGCACCGGGGTGATCTGCCCCAGCAGGGCCAACCGGGCCAGATGTTCAGCATCGCGGGCATCGGTCTTCACCCGGTCCCCGGACGGACGCTGGAGTTTGGACGGCGCCGCGACCACACATTCCATCCCGACGGCATTCAGACACCGGGCCAGGCCGAATCCGGTCGGACCTGCCTCGTAGACAACCAGGACGGGGCCAGGCAGCCCGGCTACCCATTCGGCGATCCCGGCATCGTTGGCCGCCAGGCTCTGGCGCAGAATCTCGCCGGTCTCACCGTCGATAGCGCAGCCCTTGGCGCTGCGCGCGTGGACATCCAAACCGACATAGGTACGCTTGTTCATGGCTGGAACCTCCAGACGTTCAAATGTGGCTCTACCAGTCCACACCCCGCACCAGATTGCGGAACAGACCGTGGACCGGCAACCCACGAACCTCTTTGAACCCGGGGTTCCAGTCCTACGTCAGGCGATCACCACACTTCATATCGTCTAG
>NZ_JBFTLG010000038.1:0-1277 GCF_056396305.1 Arthrobacter sp. 05T420
GACACCCCGTAAGAGCAGATAAGGACCTGTTGTGAAAATCATTGCCGCTGAAGTCTTCGTGACCAGCCCCTCCCGGAACTTCGTGACCCTGCGGATCACCACGGAGGACGGGGTGACCGGGATCGGGGACGCGACGCTGAACGGGCGTGAGCTSGCGGTGGCCGCGTATTTGAAGGAGCACGTCGCKCAGCTGCTGATCGGGAAGGACCCGCACCGGATCGAGGACACCTGGCAGTTCCTGTACCGGTCCTCGTACTGGCGCCGGGGCCCGGTGACGATGGCCGCGATCGCCGCGGTGGACATGGCGCTGTGGGACATCAAGGGCAAGCTGGCCGGGATGCCGGTCTACCAGCTCCTCGGCGGGGCGTCCCGGAACGGGCTGCGGGCCTACGGGCACGCGTCCGGCGCGGACCTGCCCTCGCTCTTCGATTCGGTCCGCGAGCACCTGGAGCTCGGCTACAAGTCGATCCGGATCCAGACCGCGGTCCCGGGGATCAAGGCCGTGTACGGGGTCGCGGCGCAGGCCCAGGCCTCGGGGGAGCGGTACGACTACGAACCGGCCGGGCGGGGCGCGTTCCCGCAGGAGGAGGACTGGGACACCCGGGCCTACCTCCGGCACCTGCCGACGGTGTTCGAGGCGGTCCGGAACGAGTTCGGCCCGGAAATCCCGTTGCTGCATGACGGGCACCACCGGATGACCCCGATCCAGGCCGCGAAGCTGGGCAAGGCGCTGGAGCCCTATGACCTGTTCTGGCTSGAGGACTGCACCCCGGCCGAGAACCAGGAGGCGCTGCGCCTGGTCCGGGCGCACACCACCACCCCGCTGGCGATCGGGGAGATCTTCAACACCGTCTATGACTACCAGACCCTGATCAAGGAACAGCTGATCGACTACGTCCGGGCCGCCTCGACCCACTTCGGCGGGATCAGCCCGTTGAAGAAGGTGATGGACTTCGCCGCGCAGTACCAGGTCAAGTCCGGTTTCCACGGCCCCACCGACATCTCCCCGGTCGGGTTCGCCGCGCAGCTGCACGTGGGCCTGGCGATCCACAACTACGGGATCCAGGAATACATGCAGCACTCGGAYAAGACCAACGAGGTCTTCGAGCAGTCCATGACGTTCGTSGACGGCTACCTGCACCCGGGCGACAAACCCGGCATCGGCGTCGAATTCAACGAAGAAGCCGCCGCCGCGTTCCCCTACCAGCAGGCCTACCTGCCCTACAACCGCCTCGTGGACGGCACCGTCCATGACTGGTGACCAGACCCTGACCGGT
>NZ_JBFTLG010000039.1:0-1272 GCF_056396305.1 Arthrobacter sp. 05T420
GGGACCAGTAATCGATGTGGTGGGCCTCGCACCAGGGCGCGGGGATGGTGCAGCCGGGGAAGGCGCAGCCCCGGTCCCGGGCGGTGAGGGCCTTGCGGATGTGCGGCGGGAAGACCCGGGAGGCCCGGCCGATGTCCAGGACCTGGCCCTCGCCGCCGAGGAGGACCGGGATGATGTCCGCGTCGCAGGCGATCTTCCGGATGGTGGAGGCGGTGACGGGTCCGGTGAACAGCAGCGACCCGGTGCCCGCCAGACTTGGTGAGTGGCGGAATCCTGCGGGGGTGGTCTCCGGCGCAGCGCCGGTGCTGTCCTGGAGCCGGGTGAGCAGGTCGCGGTAGTCGATGGTGGCCATGACCTGCGGGCGGAGCCCGCCGGCGGCGGGCAGGGTTCCGGCCGCGAGAGCGGCCTTGCAGGCGCCGACCAGGCCGTCGAGCAGCTTCTGCGGCCGGGAGCGGAGATCCAGGGCGGGCAGCGCGGGGTCCTCTTGATCTTCCGCGGGCTGATTGCCGGGGCCGGGCAGGTCCTCCGGTGCTGGGCCGGCAGGCGAACCAGCCCCCGCCGGATCGGCGTCGGCGGCACCGGATACACAGGCCGAGACCCGGGCGGAGGCGGCACTGACCGAACCCTGAACGGCGCCTGCAGCCCACTCGTTTCCGGCGACGGAACCCGCACCGGAGGTCGCGTCTGCGGGCCATCCAACACCGAAGGCTGTGTCTGCGTCCCAGCCGTCGCTGACGGCAGAACCGGTGGCGGTGGCAGTGGCTGTGGCGGCAGACCCCTCCCCAGAGGCCGCGTGTGCGGTCCACCCAACACCGGAAGCTGTGTCTGCGGCCCAGCCATCGCCGAAGGCAGTGGCTCCGACGGCAGCACCTCCGGCGGTAGCCATCGCCGCGGGCCCGCCGCCCGTTCCGGCCGCCGGGGAGGGTCCGCCGTTGCCGGTGCGGGGGTTGGTGGCGGTGTTCATGACGGTGAGGAGGTGTTCGAACTGTTCGGTGGTCGCGTAGATCTCGAGGTGGTGCAGGCCGTGGCGCCGGCGGCGGATGAAGGCGCCCTGGAGTTGGCGGAGCAGTTCCTCGGAGGGTTCGGCGCCGTCCTGGTCCAGCGCGTCGGCCCAGCTGCGGGCGACGCGGACGAGGAAGTCGGCGTCGTTCTCGGCGGCCGTGCGGGTCAGGGCGTGTTCCATCCGGGCCGCGGCGTCCGGGTCGCAGAGCGGCCGGACCCGCTCGAGTGCGACGGCGATGACGGTCGCGGCCCGGGAGGCGACCTCGCCGG
>NZ_JBFTLG010000040.1:0-1268 GCF_056396305.1 Arthrobacter sp. 05T420
GGCAAAGTCAATCAGTGGGAGCAACGCAGGGGGTTAGGCTGCGTGCAGCAGCTGGTTCAGCCGGTTGGCTGGGGTTTCCAGGTTCAGGGTGGGCCGGGGCCGGCGGTTGAGTTTCGCGGCGACCTGCCGGAGGTCCTCGGGGGTGTGAACGGAGAGGTCCGAGCCTTTCTCGAACCAGAACCGCAGGAGCCGGTTGGTGTTCTCGTTGGTCCCGCGCTGCCAGGGCGAGTGCGGATCGCAGAAGTAGAGCGTGGTGTCCAGGGCGGTCTGGATCCGGGCGTACTCGGCGAGTTCGGTGCCGCGGTCCCAGGTGATCGAGCGGCGCAGGTGATCCGGGAGCGTGCCCATCTCCCGGATCATCGCGGCAGCGACAGTCTCAGCGGTGTGGTCTCCGGGAAGGTGGAGGAGGATCGTGAACCGGGTCGAGCGTTCCACCAGCGTGCCGMTCGCCGTCCCGTCGCAGCCGATGATGAGGTCGCCCTCCCAGTGGCCGGGGACGGCCCGGTCCTGGACTTCGGCCGGGCGTTCACTGATCTTGAACGCCTCCTTGTACGGGCTGTTCTTGGTCCGGTCCGCGGCGTGGGGAACCCGCTGCTTCCGCTTCAGGCTGAGCTTCTCCGCCAGATCTGCCCGCAGACTTCCGCGGGATTGAACATATAAGGCCTGGTAGATCGTTTCGTGGCTCACCTGCATAGTCTGATCGTCGGCGAAGTAGAAGGCCAACATCGCCGAGATCAGTTTCGGGCTCCACCCGTCATCCATCCACACCCCGATCAGCCGGCACAGCGCCTCATCCTGGACGAGCTTCAACGCCTTCGGCCGGCGTCTGGCCTGATGAGCGTTCGTATGGGCAACCGAGGCGTAATACACCCGGTCCGCGCTGGTGTTCCGGTTCACTTCCCGCCAGACCACGGACCGGTCCCGGCCGATCATCTCACCGATCCTGGCGTAACTAAGTCCGCTGCGCAGGCCCATCTGGATCATCCCCCGCTCAGCCAGATTCAACGCCCGGCCGCCCGGACCGTCCACCGTCGGCGCCGGGTCCGCAAGACCGCCGACMGCCCCCATGTTCACAGCCATCATCTGGCCAGACTGCGCCCACCACCGCCTTCCGGTCCCATGCATGACCCCGACACGCCGGGCCGCGGCGAGTATCGACATCCCGCCACACACCATGTCAACGAAGTCGGTGCGGGTATTCGGAGGAAACAGCTTGACCATAAAACGCTCCATCAATCAGAGCGTTGCTACGACCATATGACTTTGCC
>NZ_JBFTLG010000041.1:0-1155 GCF_056396305.1 Arthrobacter sp. 05T420
CCGGCGAGGTCGCCTCCCGGGCCGCGACCGTCATCGCCGTCGCACTCGAGCGGGTCCGGCCGCTCTGCGACCCGGACGCCGCGGCCCGGATGGAACACGCCCTGACCCGCACGGCCGCCGAGAACGACGCCGACTTCCTCGTCCGCGTCACCCGCAGCTGGGCCGACGCGCTGGACCAGGACGGCACCGAACCCTCCGAGGAACTGCTCCGCCAACTCCAGGGCGCCTTCATCCGCCGCCGCCGCCACGGCCTGCACCACCTCGAGATCTACGCGACCACCGAACAGTTCGAACACCTCCTCACCGTCATGAACACCGCCACCAACCCCCGCACCGGCAACGGCGGAACCTCCCCGGCCGGAACGGGCGGCGGGCCCGCGGCGATGGATACTGCCACAGCCACTGCCACCGGTTCTGCCGTCAGCGACGGCTGGGACGCAGACACAGCCTCCGGTGTTGGGTGGCCCGCAGACACCGCCACAGCCGGTGCGGGTTCCGGCGCCGGAAACGAGTGGGCTGCAGGCGCCGTTCAGGGTTCGGTCAGTGCCGCTGCCGCCCGGGTCTCGGCCTGTGTATCCGGTGCCGCCGACGCCGATCCGGCGGGGGCTGGTTCGCCTGCCGGCCCAGCACCGGAGGACCTGCCGGGCCCCGGCAATCAGCCCGCGGCGGCTCAAGAGGATCCCGCGCTGCCGGCCCTGGATCTCCGCTCCCGGCCGCAGAAGCTGCTCGACGGCCTGGTCGGCGCGTGCAAGGCCGCACTCGCGGCCGGAACGCTGCCCGCTGCCGGCGGGCTCCGCCCGCAGGTCATGGCCACGATCGACTACCGCGACCTGCTCACCCGGCTCCAGGACAGCGCCGGCGCGCCGGAGACCGCCCCCGCAGGCTTCCGCCACTCACCAAGTCTGGCTGGCACCGGGTCGCTGCTGTTCACCGGGCCCGTCACCGCCTCCACCATCCGGAAGCTCGCCTGCGACGCTGACATCATCCCGGTCCTCCTCGGCGGCGGGGGCCAGGTCCTGGACATCGGCCGGGCCTCCCGGGTCTTCCCGCCGCACATCCGCAAGGCCCTCACCGCCCGGGACCGGGGCTGCGCCTTCCCCGGCTGCACCATCCCCGCGCCCTGGTGCGAGGCCCACCACATCGATTACTGGTCCC
>NZ_JBFTLG010000042.1:0-1073 GCF_056396305.1 Arthrobacter sp. 05T420
ACGGTCTCGATGGGCATCGGCCCGATGAACGCGATCTACCAGGCGCAGTCCAACCGGTACCTGCACAACCGCGGCATCAAGGACACCTCGGACCAGCAGGTCTGGGCGTTCCTGGGCGACGGCGAAATGGACGAGCCCGAGTCCCGCGGCCTGCTCCAGCTCGCCGCGAACGACAAGCTCGACAACCTGAACTTCGTGGTCAACTGCAACCTCCAGCGCCTCGACGGRCCCGTCCGCGGCAACGGCAAGATCATGCAGGAACTGGAGGCCTTCTTCCGCGGCGCSGGCTGGAACGTCATCAAGGTGGTCTGGGGCCGGGAGTGGGATGACCTGCTGGCCAAGGACGAGGACGGCTCGCTSGTCAAAATCATGAACGAGACCGTCGACGGCGACTACCAGACCTACAAGGCCGAGTCCGGCGCGTTCGTCCGCGAGCACTTCTTCGGCAAGACCCCGCAGACCAAGGAAATGGTCCAGGACCTGACCGACGACGAGATCTGGAACCTCAAGCGCGGCGGCCACGACTACAACAAGGTCTACGCCGCGTACAAGGCCGCCACCGAGTTCAAGGGCAAGCCCACCGTCATCCTGGCCCACACGGTCAAGGGCTACGGGCTGGGCACGCACTTCGAGGGCCGCAACGCGACCCACCAGATGAAGAARCTCACCCTCGCSGACCTCAAGGCCTTCCGCGACCACCTGCGCATCCCGATCACGGACGACCAGCTCGAAGCGGACCTCTACCGSCCGCCGTACTACCACCCCGGCATGGACTCCCCGGARATCCAGTACCTCATGGGCCGCCGCAAGGAACTCGGCGGATTCGTCCCCGAACGCCGCTCCAAGCACGTGGACGTCACCCTYCCGGATGAGAAGGCATACGAAGTCGCGAACCGCGGCTCCGGCAAGCAGCACGCCGCCACCACCATGGCGTTTGTCCGCCTGCTCAAGGACCTCATGCGGGACAAGGAGTTCGGCAAGCGGATTGTGCCGATCATTCCGGATGAGGCCCGCACCTTCGGCATGGACGCGTTCTTCCCGACGGCGAAGATCTACAACCCGAACGGCCAGAA